>DATEWS010000276.1:0-2498 GCA_035257785.1 Pyrinomonadaceae bacterium | reverse complement strand
CTGCCTTTAACGCCTGTTCATAGGTCGCGTCCACATCGTTCACATAGAGATAAATTGCGGTTGGCAGCGGTTGTGTCGGATGGCGAGCTTCACCGAGCTCGATCACGGAGTCGCCGATTTGCACCTTTGCGTGCATGATCATTTCGTCTTCTGCATGGCGCATCAGTTCTTTTCCATCAAACGCATTGGTCACGAAATCGATGAAACGTTGCGCGCCGATTGGATGGAAGTAGACCGTGACTGTGTGAAGGTCCGGTGCGATTGTCTTTAAGGGTACGAATGGAGTCGCGATGTACCATCGATTTCCCTGCGAGTCTTCAACTCCGCCAGAACGTTCACCGTAAGGCTGATCGACAACCGGCATCAAAGACTTCGCGCCTGCGCCGAGCGCGCGTTCATATGCTTGATCGACATCTGGCACATAGAGATGAATTGCTGTAGGCATCGGCTCGATGTGCTCGGCCCCACCGATCATTACGATTGAATCCCCGATTGATACTTCGGCGTGCATTCCTCCCGCTGAACCCGTGGCACGGAAATGCTCGACAGCGCCGAACGATTGAGTGACGAAGTCGATCACTTCCGCGGGATTATGAACAGTGATGTATGGCGTGACGGCGTGACGGTTTTCGCGCCTCATCTTTGGTTCATTGATACCGGCTTCGTATGATTTCTTTGCCGACTGCTCTTGCGCCCAGTTGTCCAATTCCTTTTGCATCTCGTCGACAGGAACGTCTCTTAGATGCGTTGAAACAACCCACGTGTAACCAAATGGGTCTTTGATTTGACCGGATCGATCGCCGTAAAACTGATCCTGGATCGGACGAACCAAAGTTGCGCCGGCTTTGATAGCTCTTTCAGCAAAGGCGTCGACGTCTGTTACGTCCAGGTGTATTTTCACTGGCGAACCGCCGATTGTTTTGGGACTTAAGGCATCATAGTCCGGATATTCATCAGAGATACTCAGGACTGCATCACCGATCTGTATTTCGGCATGGCCTATCTTTCCATCTGGCTCGGTAAGTCGCATCACTTCTTTTGCTCCAAATGCCTCGCGATAGAAATCCAGCGCTGCACTTGCACCTGATATGCAGATGTGAAGCGACATTGAACGCACGGGATTCGTTTCGGTTTGTTGCGCAGGACTGCTCATAGAATCTCTCCTTATCAATTGCTGCTGAAGTTCAGTTTTGAACGTCTGGCGAGGTAGACCAATCAGATCCTGCGCGACTCCGACAAGCTCGGATAACTCCGGCCCTGGATTAGTCAGATCTAATTGACGCCCGTCAGCCATCGCTGCGACGGCGTCATTCAATTGGTCAATAATTGAGCGTTCGGACATTGCTATTAGTACTCGTTTAAGCGATTACGCAAATTCTCCAGTCCGCGAAACTGGAGTTGTTTCACTGCTCCTTCGCTGCGCCCCAACTCATCAGCAATTTCACGGATACTCATTTCGTCCGCGAAACGCATGACTATCACGCGACGCTGATCGTCGGGGAGTTTGTCTACTGCGCTAAACAAGCGAGCGCGGCGCTCCACTCTTTCAAGATCTACCGTAGTTGAACTTTCATCGATCGAATCTGATTGCGGCATCGACTCACGTGCCTTCCGCTTCGCCTGATCGGCAATCGCGTTCGAAGCGATTCGGTAAAGCCAGGCTGCGAATGGTGAGCCTTTCCACTTGAACTTGCCGAGGTTTGCAAGAGCCTGGTGAAAGACGTGGGCGGTGAGATCCTGAGTTTCCGCACGATCACGAACTCGCCGCGCGACGTAGGCGTACACGCGGTAAAAGTTCTTCTCGTATAGCTCGCCAAAGCGGCTCGGGTCGTTCTGAGCCGCTTCGATCAGGAGCCGTTCATCGGATTCAGTAACCTGACTCAAGTTTAACCAGTCCTCGCAGCGCCGGTTTCCTTTATTAAAACTGCTGAGTGGCGAAAAGGTTACGGTTCTTTATTTGGTCTCAAAGCAAACCTTCCGAGCGCCGCAGGCGCGAAATATAATAGCCAGGGCAAGTGCCGAGCCGAGCGAGGCACGTCGCCCCTGGATCACGATCAACCTCCACGCGTCCAGCCCTGAAAAGGGCGAAATGGATTTCAGTCCCACACATAACGTTCGTCGTATTCCACCTCATACGCCTTGAGAAATTTCCGGTACTCATCCTGAAATGTCAGACGACGGTGATGCTCTTTCTGTCGTCCAATATATCGCTTAACGGTTGCGACTTGCGATTGACTGATAGAGAAGGCTCCATAACCACTCTGCCTACACCTGGATCAAATTGAACACCAACGATCTATTTCGCCCTTTTCAGGGCTTAACGCCTCGGGGTGGGATGGGATCCAGGGGCGACGCGCTTCGCGCTTGCCCCTGGCTATCATATTTCGCGCCTTCGGCGCTGGGTCATTCAAGTTGCCTTCGGCGCTGAGTCATTCAGGATTTAGACTTGGAGAGGTCAGTACCGCAACGCGGTAGCGTCGGGTCGTATGGGCGAGACT
>DATEWS010000275.1:0-3498 GCA_035257785.1 Pyrinomonadaceae bacterium | reverse complement strand
ATGAGCAAATGGACACCAGCAAGTTTCCGCCTGTGACGAAATCAGAGTTGATCAGTGCGGTTGGTAAACGCGCTTCTGACTGGCCTCAGATCGTCAAACTTGCTAAAACATGTGGCAACCCAAATGACGACCCTTGCTCGGTGTCGGACAGCTCACTTTACTTTCGCATCGAGAAGCTGGTCGGCGATCGTTGGACCACAGTCGGCATTGTAGAAGTTTTGATTCCGATGGGTTGCTAAGTATGAAACGCGTAGCAATCACTATCACTCTACTTTCGATCCTGTTTACCGCGGCTTTATCACGTCAGCAGGATGAAAATAGATTTGCGGTTGCCGGTTTGAAGGAACGCGAGGTTGAGATTTTTTTCAACTCGTTCAAAGAGGCCGTTGCGAAAGACGATAAGCGGAAGATTGCTGCGATGGTGAGTTATCCGATCAAGGTGTATTTGCGATCGGATCGCACAGTTAAGATCGCAAACAGCGCCAGGTTCGTCAAATTCTACGATCGCATCTTCGATCAGAAGTTCAAAGACATAATTGCAGCGACGGAGTTCAAGGATCTGTGGGCCAAGTCGTCGGGCGTGGCTACGCCTCGCGGCGAAATATGGATTAACGGGATCGCTAAGAACCCTAAGTTCGAAGACAATTACGTGATCAAGGTTACAGCCCTCAATGGTCCGATGCGACCTTGAAAGCGAGAGTGGAGTTTAGCGAAGGCGCAAACAAGGCAAAGACGCAAAGTATTAAAGCCGGCGTGAAACGATTCCGAATGCACGCACAGGGAAGGTGCCGAAGTTGCGCACCTTCACGGGAACAGCGAAGAATTTGAAGCCACTGTCGGGCAGATCGCCGAGACCGCAGAGATGTTCGACGATGGGAATGTCGTGGCCCAGCAAAACTGAATGTGCCGGACGATTGCCGTCACGTGTGGCGTCAATATTGAAGGAATCAATTCCAACCAGAGCAGCGCTGCTCTTTGCGAGATACGTAGCGGCAGCCTCAGTTAGATACGGATGATTGCCGCTCGCGTACTCTTCCTTGCGCCAATGCCGATCCCAACCTGTGTGGACCAGTACCGCTTTGCCGTTCACGTCGATCTCGCGAAATGCGTCTTCGGTGAGTTCCGTTTGATCGACGCAGCGCACGACAACGCCGTCAAGATTCGCGATTGAATAGAGATCGAGACTCGCGAGATCCTTACCACGCGCGTAACGGTGAAACGGACTATCGAGATATGTCCCCGTATTCGCAACCATCTCGATCTTGCCGATGTGAAACTCCGTCCCGGGCGCGTAGCGAGTACTCGAATCTTCACGACTGAGATAATCGCTAATCACGGGCGCCGGCAGTCCTTTGTAAGTGATCATGCCATGCTCAACCGTGTGACACACATCAATCAATTCAAACTCACGCGACATTTTCGTCTTCCTCCTTCACGCGTCGTTGTACCAGAACCTGAAAACTCGACGCCATACCTCCGGGCAGAATCATGTCTTTCGCGCCAGTCGTTAACGCTACTTTTTCAGCTTCAGTCTGAGCAAGGCCAAGTTGATACTCCAACTCTGTCAGCAAACCCGCGTTCAAGAGAAACTTATCCTGCGACGCAAAGTTTACAACCTTCAATCCAAGCCGCTCGCCAACAGTCTTCACCTGCGTCCAATTAACGCTCGCAGTGATGTCACATTCGCCAGGGTGGGCCAACACGTCATCAACAAACTTATGCCGCCAGAAACCGCGAAGCGTTCCGTTTGGACGTAGCGTGGGATCATAAAGCTGAATGCTCTCAGCTCCATAATCGACAGTGATCACGAAGCCGTTCGCAAGGTTGCCGGCCACGCGAGCAAACCAATCGTCGATTTCGAGATTGATTTCGATTGTCTGACCGATAGCGAGCTCCAAACCATAGTCTGCGTAAAACTCCATCAATCGAGGCGTTGACAAAGGTCCTTCAGACCAGGAATTCGCATCGACATAAAGCTCAGCCAGCCCCTGCTCAGTTTGCACAACACGATGAACGGGAAACGCATCGAGCAACTCGTTTGAAAAAACGATTCCATTATCAACCCAAATCTCATCAAAAGATGAACTGAACTTAACTCGATCGCCATAATCTACGAGCCGCTTCCGCGTACGCCGCAGCGCATCGAGACTCACGTCGTAAACGACATAACGCGTCGCATCGAAGACGAGAGGAAACTGCCGCGCCAGCGTATCGAGCACCCCTGCGGCAAAATCCCCGCGCCCACTTCCACACTCCACGATGGTCCATTCACGAGGCCGGCCAAGCTCTTCATACAACCGCGCGAAGTAACGCGCAAATGTCGCAGCGAACAGCGTGCTTCGCTCCGGACTGGTGCGATAGTCACCTGCCCTGCCCCAACGTTCGCGATCTGTTCTTTGGTAATAACCGCTGATCGGATCGTACAGCGCCCTCTTCATCCAATCGTGAAAAGTGATCACTGTTATTACTCGGGTGTGCGATCCTCTTTTTCCAGCAAGCGAGTCGTGTTCTCAGTGACACTCGGCGGGTTCGCCAACTCAGCCGTGTTCGGACGTCGCCACGCGCCTTGCGCACGCGCGGGTGGTGGCGTCAATGCGGGCCGTTGCGCCTGTGGTCCAAATTGCTGAGGGTGCATGGGCATCGGAGACGCCGCTGGTCCATAGGGACGGAAAGGGCTCGGTGCGGGTTCCTCAAACACTGCCGCATACAACATGCGCAGTGGTCCACCAACAAAACAGATGATCGCCGCTAACGCTGCGAGTATTTCGATGAAGGTGGCGTTCGTGAAACTGGCAAACATTCCCAGTATCGGCACAATCACCGCACCCGAAAGAAGTAACAAACCACCCTGTTTGACGCCCTTTCGGCGCGCTGAAACTGGAACGGGCTCGTCCGGCGCGCGATACACAGGAAGCTGTCCGCCGTGGTTGAGCAACTGCACGACGCCATCCAGTGGAAAACCGCAACGAGAGCAAAATCGGATAACTCCGGTAACTTGTTGCTGGCCGCATTGCGGACAAAACATGGGGATTGTTCCTCGCGAAACGGGCTGTTAGGTCGGCCTAGATAATAAACCGAGCAGCGCCTTCACTGGAAAGTATTTTGATCGTGGCCACAGCCCGGCCGCGATAATCACCGGCCGCGATCAGTGTTTCCAACAGCACATTGACGAGTTGCCGCTCGCCGGCAGGAGCCGAAATGTACTTCGTTAACGCGCCGTCGTCAGTAATTGAATTGAACGCCAGTTGTCGCAATCGATCAACTTCGGACAAGTAGTCGACAATCAAATCCGAATTCGAAAGTGTTTCGGGCAACGTCCATTCAAAAGGATCGTCCCAGAGATTTGACGTGAGACCACCGCAGGTCTGTTCGATAACAGCGGCACTGCGAAGAATACACTCGCCGATATTCATTGCCGGTGGATTACGGTAGAGGAGATTAGCCGGGACTGAGCTCGCGAGATCTTTCAGGCTATCGATCAGTTTACCGAATTCCTCG
>DATEWS010000274.1:0-3301 GCA_035257785.1 Pyrinomonadaceae bacterium | reverse complement strand
CCGCCGAGTGGCATCCACATCAAGCGACCTGGCTGAGTTGGCCCAAGGATCCCGAAACGTGGCCTGATCGAGTGACGCAGGTCGAAGAGATCTACCTTCAGATGATCACGGCACTCACGCCGCACGAGATTGTCAACCTGCTCGTCGATGATGAGGAAACGGAAAAAGCGGTGCGCGGGAAGTGTGGTCCAGCCATCGCCGCTAACATTCGCTTTCATACCCTGCAAACAGTTGACGCCTGGATTCGTGACTATGGACCAAACTTTCTGATTGGCCCTGGTGGCGAGCTCGCCTACAACGATTGGATCTTCAACGCGTGGGGAAACAAGTATGAAGAATTGAAGAAAGACGACACGATACCGAGTCGTCTGGAGCCGATCCTAAAATTACGGCGATTCTCGCCGGATATTGTGATGGAAGGCGGATCGATCGAAGTTAACGGCGCGGGCTGTGTTTTGACTTCCGAACAGTGCCTGCTGAATCCCAACCGCAATCCCGGGTTGTCGCAAAAAGCGATCGAGCAACATTTGAAAGACTATCTCGGCGTGACGAAAGTCTTATGGCTAGGCGAAGGAATCGTCGGCGACGACACTGACGGTCACATCGACGACATTGCGCGATTCGTCGCAGAGGACGTGATCGTTTGCGCGGTGGAAAAAGATCCGGCTGACGCAAATTACGAGATCCTTCAGGACAATCTGAAGCGGCTGAAATCAATGACTGACGCAAACGGAAAATCGTTTGCGATTGTTACTTTGCCCATGCCGGGCATCGTCGGTGGCGAGAGCACCACTGCGCGTGATCTCGAACGCCTGCCGGCCAGCTATGCAAACTTTTACATCGCCAACAGTGTCGTGCTGGCCCCGGTGTTTGGTCACGCGAATGACGCGCGTGCTGTTGAGACACTTCAGAAATTCTTTCCGACTCGTCGAGTGGTTCCGATCAATTGTGAGCCACTGGTCTGGGGCATGGGCACGATCCACTGCGTCACTCAACAACAGCCGCGGATCTCCGCTGATTAACACGGATCTATCCGCGTTAATTTGGTGTTCATCCGCCCCTAAATTAGTTTCTGCGCTTCGCTAATCGCTTCATCCAGCGTGCGCACGCGTCCATCCAACTGCATCTCGTAAACCGCGCGCGTGATCTCACCCATTTTTGGTCCGGGCTCAACTCCCAACTCGAGCAGATGTCGTCCCAGCAACAACGGATCCGGCGGGCGTTGCTCAACTTGCAGTTCACGCGTGCGCTCGATGAACCATTCCTGAGCTTCCGCGCCGTACCATTGTTCGCGCGGGACCCACTCAGCATTGCGCCCCAGTGAATCCGCTTTGGCCACACGATAGAGAAGATCCGGCTCGCATCTCCGTGCCAAACGTCGAAACGCTCCTTCACCTACTTCATCGCGCTTCTTGTAAAACTCACCCGGCTTTAGATGTTCCCGCACGAGTGCAATAACCTGCGCGCGCACGTTGTAACCGTCGAGCGTGTGCACTTTGATCCGGTCGAGAAAATTCTCGGTTGGCGGCACGCCCGCTTCTTCATGCCCGCGCGAGCGCAGTCTGCCATCAATAAATTCCGTCGTCGCCGGCTTGCCAAAGTCATGGGCCAGGGCCGCGAGCATCACTGTCACCTGACGGGGATAAGAAAGATCGTCGATTAGCTCACGCGCTCTGTCGACCACCAATTTCGTGTGTACAAAAACATCTCCCTCCGGATGCCACTCCGGATCCTGCGGGACTCCCATCAAACTCTGGATCTCCGGGAAAAGTTTTTCTAACGCGCCGAGTTTGTGTAGCCACTCAAGGCCGGCTGAAGGATGTTGCGCCTGGAGCAGGAGTTTTTCCATTTCGCCCCAGATTCTTTCAGCCGGAAGATCGCTGAGCTCTATCGCGTGACAGAGTTCGGCCGTTTCGGGATCAACGTCGAACTCAAAACGCGCCGCGAATTGCGCCGCACGTAACACGCGCAAACTGTCTTCAGCAAACGTCTCACTTGAAACCGCGCGCAGCACGCGCTGCGCAAGATCTCGCCGACCTTCGTAAGGATCGATCAACTCGCCTGTCAGTGGATCCTGCAAGATAGCGTTGATCGTGAAGTCACGACGCCGCGTCGCTTCAGCAACGCTCATCGCCGGATCGCCTTCGATCACAAAACCCTTGTGACCGCGACCTGACTTGCGCTCGCGACGCGGAATGGAAACGTCGAGATCATGACCGAGCTTGTAAACAGTAAACGATTCGCCGACCACGTTGACTGGACCAAACTGGTCCAGGATCTCGCGCACACGCGCGACGTCTAAATTATAAACCTCGAGATCCCAATCTTTCGGCTGCTTGCCCATCAGCTCGTCACGCACACAACCACCGACCAGCAACGCACGACCGCCCGCATCGTGAATCGTACGAGCGAGTGACAGAACTTTTTTGGGAATCTCAGGCATCCGCGTGAATCGGCGTAAGTCGGCGGCTAGTATTCGTCTTCAGGCGAGTCGACGACGATCTGAACGCCACGCGTAGAGGGCAAACAACTGATGACTTGAGCACGATCGATCTTCGTCAGATCGCTGCCGGCCGCGTGCCACAGCTTGACCCAGAACGTTCGCGTGGGTCCATGAACCGCGAAAGTCGAACCGTCGAGCATCACCGGCACGGGCTCGGCAACAGTCCCTGCGCGCAACGTTTCCAGCAACTCAGGAAGGTACGGCTTGAACTTGTCAAACTGGACCAGCACCGCTTTGTCGTCGATCTCTGCCGGCGGTAACTCCACCGGATCTTCCGACTCCAGCAACAGCCGCGTCTCAGTCTGTTCATTGCGCTTCTTAACGACCGGCATATTTTCAACTCACTTCCGGCGCCACGATCGGATACGGCTTCAAACGCTTCTGCAAGTGTTCGGCAAGATCTGAAACCTTTACTCGTTCCTGTTCCCACGTATCGCGATCGCGTACCGTCACTGCTTCGTCTTCGAGCGACTGGTGATCGACAGTCACACAAAACGGAGTTCCAATCTCGTCCTGCCGCGCATAGAGCTTTCCGATACCCCCTGTGTCGTCGTAAACAGCACGCAACACCGGTTGCAGTGATCGCTTGATCGCCTTGGCCATGCCCACAATCTCAGGCTTGTTCTTCGCCAAAGGCAGAATAGCCGCCTTAATCGGGGCGAGCTGCGGGCTGAGTTTCAGAATCACCCTCATCTCACCTTTGTCGTTCGTCTTCTCCGAGTAGGCGTCCATCAATACAGCCAGCACGGTTCGATTGACTCCCGCCGCCGGCTCGATGACATGCGGATAGAATCGTTG
>DATEWS010000273.1:0-3626 GCA_035257785.1 Pyrinomonadaceae bacterium | reverse complement strand
GCAAGCCTGCACAGACCAGTGGTCCAGCTGGGAATCAACCTGCCACTGCCGCGCCGGCAGCTCCCGTCACAGGCAATCAGGTCGCTGACACTTCGCGAGATGAACTAGCGAAGAAGCAAGAGCCGCCGCCCGTTGCTAATGAAGCGCAGGCTCCGCCAGCGCCGAAGCCTACCCCGGCCAGCGAAGAGGGTAAGCGTCCGGCCGAAGCCGAAGCGCGCCGGGAAGCGCCATCGGTTCAAGTCGCTGCTCAGCCTTCGACAGCGAAGACGGAGGATGCTGTTAAAGTCGAAGACCGCAAGGCGGCAGAGATTGCTAAGGCACGTTCTGATGCAGATAGGGTTCAAACCTTTGGCGCCGCGTCGGCGGGAATTGCCACGAGAACCAAAACTCAAAACAAGGACGATGCGGAAAAAGACAAAGACGCAGGTGAGATGAGGACCATTGCCGGTCGTCATTTTCGCAAGAAAGACAACGCCTGGATCGATACCGCTTACGACTCTTCGAAGTCCATCACTACCTACACTCGCGGCTCCGAAGCATACCGATCGCTAACTGCCGACGAGCCGGTGATCAAAACGATTGCCGAGAAACTGGACGGCGAAGTCATCGTCGTCTGGAAGGGCCGTACCTACCGCATCAAGTAACACCGATCCGCGTATCACTCCGCGTAAATCCGTGTGTTAAAGTTACGTCCATCATGAAGCTTCCAATCCTGTTGATTTTCTTGATGGCCGTAAACTGTAGTGTGGTACTGGGCCAACCAGCCCGCCGATCTGTCCCCGTACGCAACCGCGCGATCAGCAGCATCGTTCGCGAGATCGACGCGCGCAACATCGAGGCGACGATCCGCAAGCTCGTTTCATTCGGCACGCGCAGCACGTTGTCAGAACAGGACGATCCGAAACGCGGCATCGGCGCCGCACGCGACTGGCTCTACGCCGAGTTTCTAAAAGCGGCAGAAGCGTCGCACGGCCGCATGACAGTCGAGAAACAATCTTACGAACAGCAAAAAGCCGCACGAGTCCCGCAACCAACCATCGTCACAAACGTCGTAGCCACTTTGAAAGGTTCGCAACCTGAAGCGACCGATCGGATCTATGTTGTCAGTGGTCACTACGATTCGATGTGCAGCAGTCCGACCGACGCGAAGTGCGACGCGCCCGGCGCGAATGATGATGCATCAGGAACAGCCGCGGTGCTCGAGATGGCGCGCGTGATGGCGAAGTATGAGTTTGACGCGACGATTGTTTTCATGGCTGTCGCGGGAGAAGAGCAGGGTCTGCTCGGTTCGACGCACTTCGCCGAAGAAGCAAAGAAGAAGAACTGGAACGTCGATGCGATGTTCACCAACGACATCGTCGGCAACACGCTTGGCGGTAACGGCGTGCGCGACCGTGGCAACGTGCGAGTCTTCTCGGAAGGCGTGCCGTCGAACGAGACTGAAGCCGAAGCGACTACGCGGCGAAGCGTTGGTGGCGAGAACGACTCCGCTTCGCGACAACTCGCGCGCTTCATCAAAGAGATCGGCGACAGCTTCGTGCCGCAGTTTAAGGTGATGCTCATTTACCGGCGCGATCGCTACGGACGTGGCGGCGATCACATTCCGTTTCTCGAGCGCGGTTATCCGGCGGTCAGGTTCACGGAAGTCAACGAAGAGTTCCGTCACCAGCATCAAAACGTTCGCGTCGAAAATGGCGTGCAGTATGGTGACCTGCCGGAGTTTGTTGATTTCGCATACATCGCGAATGTGGCGCGCGTGAATGCGGCTTCGCTTGCGGCGCTGGCGTGGGCGCCTTCGAGGCCGAAGGGCGTAACGATTCTGTCGGCGCGTTTGTCTAACGATACCGATTTGCGTTGGGACGCGAATAAGGAACCGGATCTGGCGGGTTACGAAATCGTTTGGCGCGACACCACGTCGCCCGTTTGGACTAACTCGAAAGCGGTGGGCAACGTCACCAGTTTCACGATGAAAGGGATGTCGAAAGACAACTATTTCTTCGGCGTCAGGTCGATTGACAAAGACGGAAACCGCAGCCCGGTCACCTATCCGCGGCCACAGAGAAGAAATCAGTAGCCACGGATTACACGGATAAATCCAGATCAAATCCGTGTTATACGTGGTTCTTTTTCGGCCAATTGCCTGACGTCCGCGTCTAAACTAGCATGAAAAAGACCACCGCAATAATACTGCTCGTTTTGTTGACACAGCCAATTGTCTTCGCTCAGAAGCATCGGTCATTAACGGAGCAGCAGCGCATCGTGCACGTGCTCAACCGGCTCGGCTTCGGCGCGCGTCCGGGCGACGTGGAACGAGTGAAGGCAATGGGGCTGGAGAACTACATCAACCAGCAGCTCAATCCCGAGAAGATCAGCGATTCGTTGGCCGAGAGCAAACTCGCGGATTTGTCCACTCTCAACATGACCACTGCGGAACTCTACGGACAGTTTCCTCAGCCCGGACAACTGCTGCGCCAGCTTCAGGCACGTGGAATGTTGCCTGAAAATCTCGCCGAAGCGCGCGCGAATCGTGTCAAAGGCGGCGCGAACGCAAAGCCAGCAGAGATGCCGAAGGACGAGGCAATGAGTGGGCCTGAAGCGGCCCCGAAGAATAATCAGTCGCAGCCGCCTGCCAATCCACTCGAAAACGAAAAGTATCGCGAAGCGATCGAGAAATATTATCGCGAGAACGGATTGCAGCGTCCGCAACGAATCATCGCAGAGTTGCAGGCGTCGAGAATTCTCCGCGCGGTTTACAGTGAACGACAGCTCCAGGAAGTTATGGTTGATTTTTGGACCAACCACTTCAACGTGTTCGCCAATAAAGGCGCCGATCGCTGGTTGCTCACTTCGTACGATCGCGACACGATTCGCCCCTTCGCGATGTCGAAGTTCTCGCAGCTACTCGAAGCGACAGCCAAGAGTCCGGCGATGTTGTTTTACCTCGACAACTTTCAGAGCGTCAGTCCTGATGCAAATGCTGGTGGTCGTCTTAGACCACAACAGCAACGTCGCGGAATTAACGAGAACTACGCGCGCGAGTTGATGGAACTGCACACGCTCGGAGTCGATGGTGGTTACACGCAGAAAGACGTGCAGGAAGTGGCGCGCTGTTTTACCGGTTGGACCATCTTCCAGCCGCGCGGCGGCGCGGCAGCGACAGCCGTGGTAGTCCCACGCGGCCTTGGTCTTGAAGGCAATCCAAGGATGGGCCAAGCAATGCAGCGCACTCCCGGAACGTTCTTCTTCAACATGCGCGCGCATGACGATGGCGAGAAGATAGTCCTCGGACACAAGATTCCGTCCGGTGGTGGCATGAAAGACGGATTGATGGTGCTCGACATCCTTGCGCACCACCCATCGACCGCGAAGTTTATCGCGACCAAACTCGTGCGACACTTTGTGGCTGACAACCCGCCGCCCGCGCTCGTCGATCGCGTTGCGGAAACTTTCAGGAAGACTGACGGCGACATTCGCGAGACGCTGAAGACGATCTTCTTCTCGAAAGAGTTCAACTCAACCGACGCGTATCGCGTGAAGATCAAGCGACCATTTGAACTGGTGGTCAGCGCGATCAGAACGCTTGGCGCCGATACGAATGGTGGACCAGGAACGCACCAGTGGATCGC
>DATEWS010000272.1:0-3299 GCA_035257785.1 Pyrinomonadaceae bacterium | reverse complement strand
TACCGCGTTACGGTACTGACCCGACCCAAGGATCATTTCGGAGTTCACTCCTTCCAGTGCACCGTGGTCCAGAACTGCGGATCGAACAGTTTCGGATCGAGTTGAACGTCGGCACGCATGTCAGAATACTTTTCAGTTGTCAGAACCTTGCCATCAACCATGAAGATCACTTCAGGCGCCATCCAGCCACCGCCGAGTTTCTGATACTTGTTGAATTGCGTCTCCTGCGTTTGCGTTCCATCCTTACCGGCGGGACGAAGCATTCTGACAAAGTAAAGATTCTCCTGATCGATCCAGAACTGCGGCGAATGCAAGTCGCCCGCTTTAGCGCCGACGACGTAAACCGGTCGTCCCTGCCACGTGTCTTCTCTGAATTGCGAGAGATCAAACTTCAATGCCTGTAACTTCGTCTTCACGTCGGCGGCAGGCGAGCGATAGATGTCGAATCCCAGAATCAGAAGCGGATGCTCGAACGGGCGCGTCGTGTCGACCTTGCCGTTTTTGAAAACGAAGATCTTGCTATCCGTAAACAGAATTCCGTTTCCGTCTTTTGTTGGTGTGAAGTCGATGCGCAAACTACCGGGCACTGACATCGCTTCGTACCATGTTTCGACTTTGGAGGTTCCGTCGGGTTGGAAGTTTGTTGTTTCCTGAACGAAGGTGGCGGTCTTGTACCACGACTTTCCATACTTCTCCTGCATGGCCGCGATCAGTTCATCGGTGTTCGAGATCTTCGCATATGAGATCGTTGGCAACAGCAGCAGAGAAATCACGACTATCAAATAGACATGTCTCATCATCATCCTCGTTGGTCAGCCAGATATAACGGTCGCCGTTTTTAATTGTGACCGCAGCCAGTGAATGGCCAACCAAAATATAAAGCTTACGAGGTACGAAACAAAAACGATTAGAAAGTTGAACACCGGATCGACGCGGGTACCAATCAAAGTCGCAATGAGCAACAGCGCTCCGTGGACTGCAAGGAGAGTCCACAATACACTGCGGAAGGATGACCAGCGCGTGAGTATCACGAGTGGGAAGATTATTAGGTTACCGATGATACCGGCTGTGATTATCGCGTCGAGCGCGAAGCCAAAGATCACAATCGATTCATGCGTTCGTACAAAACCTAATAGCGGAAACGCGACGGCGATAATCGCGAGGCAAGCAACCAAACCGAGCAGATCGTTTTTCAGGTTCTTCATAGCCGTGTAGCGCCTTTCTAACGCTTCCCAGCGTTCCAACGGGGCGGTTCGAATTACATCCAGACTCATGCGCCACCAGAAAGCGATCGCACTGATCAAACCGTCCGATTGAATGTCGCGGTAACAGTCACGAAAAAGTTGTGTCATGTCAGGGCCGTACTCGAGTCGGAATTCTCGAGGGTAGGCGCGGAGCATGAGTTGAAATAGCCGTTGCATACTCAGGTTCGTTTTGGCAGCAGTCGTTTCCGTTGGGCCACGGAAACCATTTTGGAGATACGTTGCACTTCCGCTTTCAAGACTTGTTGGCCGAAATCGGTTAAGTGGTAATAACGGCGGCGCTCGTCGTCGAGCTCTGGATCGGGACGCTGATCGGTTTCAACAATCAGGCCGTTGCTGAGCAGGCGTTTGATTGCGCCGTAGAGCGTGCCTGGTCCAAGTCGGATTTGTCCGGCCGTATGCTCCGCGACCTCCTGCATGATTCCGTAACCGTGCAGATCGCCGTCGGAGAGCGCCAGCAGGATGTGAAACACGGTGGGGGTCAGCGGCAGCAGTTTTTCCGGGTCGAGTCGTTGTTTTGCCATGATGCTCTATCGCCGTGCGATGTATCGGCACGCGATATAGTAGGACAGGCGAGTAGCTTTGTCAACAGATGCGATTCCCTCAGGGAAATCCTTATTGATCCGGCTTGTGAACAGGAGTAGTATCCGCCAGTCAACCTAAACCCATGGACCAATGAACTCGCGTGGGTGGTCCTTGTTCTCAACCTCGAGGTGCCTCATGGTCAGAATTCCTCAATGCCTGAAAACTCGCCGCTTTGCTGTTTCACTAACAATTGTTTTGCTGCTTGGCGTAACGGTTGGATCCGTTATAGGTACTGCGAAATTACCTTTGTTAGTACAGGCGCAAGATGGCCTGCCTTTAGTAACCAGTGTAACGCCGGCAATTCGCGTTGTTGGACTGCAACCGACTAGTATCGGAAGTAGTCGGATTCTGGAAGTTTCTCTTCAGAACACTTCGTCTAAAACGATCAAGGCGTATAGCGTTGGCAGCGGTAAGGGCTGGGTCACGAGGTTCTTCTACTTCTCAGATACCGCATTTCTTCCTAACACTATAGAAACTCAAATCATCCCACTAGATAATGCAAGTTTCAGAGCAGCGGGCCGGGAGTTCACTGTCACCGCAGTGATCTTTGAAGATGGTTCCACAGAAGGCCAGGCAGTTCCTGGTTATCGATTGAGTGAGAACTGGACGGGTTTCCGTGACTATGCGAGTCATCTTTTACCGTGTTTACGCCAACTCCCCTCTACACTCGCCACTCAGGATGAAGCCACCCTCGTCAATTGTGAAACTGAAGCGACAAAATGGTCGGCTAAGGGAAGGTCCGCAGATTACGAGGCCGGTTTTCAACATGCGCAACGCGAGTCTTTAAACAAGTTAGGTGAAATTAAGGGCAACGTTCGTTCTGAAAACTTCGCTGATGCTGCGAAACAAAGGGATAAAATCGTAAGGGTTTTTGAGTCGTTCCAGCACCACTAGGAGTCCACTCCCCCTTCACAGGCTTTTCATTGGAGGTTCCTCATGTCCAAGCTCTTCACCGTTACCTTGGAAATTTTTCTTTTGGTTGTTTGTTTTCTACTCTCGGCAGTAGTCATCTCGTATGCCTGTTCGGTAACAAATAGAACGATAGTGGCCCAATCACTCGAGGATTGTTCACCGACCAGCCCTACGATTTACAAGACAGAAACTAATCGCATTACGTTTAGTGACGGTGATTTCGATAATGCAGAGACCTACGGTTTGGGCCGCTGTGACAGTGCAACCGCGCCCGGTACTTTTACGAAGTGTTATCCGGCATTCAACACACCAACGACGGGTGCTTGTTCGCCGGCTGCATGTAATTGCGTGCGTTGGAGTCAATTTGTTAACGGGAAAACGACCAATTGCGGGTGGTTCTCGTGCAGTTGTGTAGACTCTGGAATTCATGAGGAGTTTTATCTGCAAGGGGATTGTTGGAATGAAAACTGTGGCGGTGGAGGTGGGGGCAGCGGCGGCGGCGCCGTATGTCAGTACGACGATACAGGCTGTGAAGACTGT
>DATEWS010000271.1:0-3265 GCA_035257785.1 Pyrinomonadaceae bacterium | reverse complement strand
TTATATTTCGCGCCTTTGGCGCTCTGTTTCCGCCAACGGCGTTAAAATCGTTGCGGGACGCCGCTTACGACGCGTACGGTGTCCCGCGCGATTAGTAATTCTTCGTTAGTCGGTATTACGTAAACTGACACGCGAGCACCGTCCGCGCTGATCTGTCCGTTTTTAGTCGCACCGTTCGTCGAGTTCAGTTCCGGGTCAACTTCCACTCCCAACCAACTCAACTCACCGCAGATCTTCGCGCGGATCTCCGCGGAGTTTTCGCCAATACCGCCAGTGAAAACAATCGCTTCAGCGCCATTCATCGCCGCAAGGTAACTGCCAATGTATTTACGCGCGCGATAGCAAAAGATCTCGATCGCCAAACGCGCGCGGCGGTCGTCGTGTTCGTGTGCTTCGGCGATCAACTCGCGCATGTCGTCCGTCAGTCCCGAAATGCCGAGCAGTCCTGATTGCTTGTTGAGCAGGCTCTCCACTTCACGCGTCGTCAGTCCCTCTTTCGTCCCGATCAGATCGACGATCGATGCATCGATATCACCTGAACGCGTGCCCATCACGAGGCCTTCAAGCGGCGTGAATCCCATCGACGTGTCGATGCTGTTGCCGCCCTTGATTGCCGCGATCGAACATCCGTTGCCGAGGTGCAAAGTGATTATGTTCGTAGCATCTCGCGGAATGTTTCGCAGTTTGCGATAGCGATAAGCGACGTAGCGATGCGAAGTGCCGTGAAAGCCATAACGGCGTATGCGATGACGGCGATAAAGTTGATACGGTAACGCATACAGAAACGCGTGTTCCGGAAGTGTCTGATGAAACGCAGTATCGAAGACGGCAACTTGCGGCAGCGTGGCTCCGAGTGCCGTGCGCGCAGCGACGATGCCCTGAATGTTTGCCGGGTTGTGCAGCGGCGCAAGCTGGATGCAGTCCTCGATACTTCGCAACACCTCATCCGTAATCAGGACCGAGTTCGTAAACTGTTCACCACCATGGACCACGCGATGACCAACGGCATGAATGTCGGCAATACTGGTGACCTCCTGCAGTCCCGATTCCTCGCCGATGGCCCAACGCAGAATCATCTCGACGGCCGCACGGGTGTCCCTGACCGGCTCGGCGAAGCGCTTCGGCGGCTTGCCTTCGGACGTGAACGTAATAATGCCGGCGCCGCCAACGCGCTCGATTAGTCCATGGGCCAGACGCTTGTCAGCATCCTGCTCGATCCGCTCGAGATCGGTGGCGATCAGTTGAAACTTTACCGACGAGCTGCCGCAGTTAAGGACCAGTACGTTCATTAGTTAAGACGTGAATTATTGTTCCTTCTGAACCAGTAGTCCAGCGAGGCTCGCTGACCCTGCGAGCGCGCGAACAATTTGTTAGACTGGAATTTGCGAATTCATCCAACCACTTACTTCAAATTTCAATTTTCCAGGAGGGACTATGACCGAGACCGCGGAAAGAATAGAGGATCGGCTTGCCGACTTCACCCGCGATAAAAGAATTTTGCTCTTATCTGCGATGGCTGTTGTAATTGGCGCGGCCAGCGCCCTCGTAGCGAAAGCGCTTGTTTGGCTGATTGCCGTCATCACCAACCTCACTTTCTATCAACGGTTTTCTTCCGATTTCATCTCGCCGACGAATCATCACCTTGGAATATTCGTGATTTTTGCGCCCGTCATCGGCGGCCTGATTATCGGACTGATGGCGCGCTACGGCTCAGAAAAGATCCGCGGTCATGGTATTCCCGAAGCACTCGAAGCAATCCTCTTCGGTCGCAGCCGTATGGACGTGAAAGTCGCTGTTTTGAAACCACTCTCTTCCGCCATTTCGATCGGATCAGGTGGTCCATTCGGCGCCGAAGGGCCAATTATTATGACTGGCGGTGCGATCGGATCGCTCTTCGCTCAACTGTTTCATCTTTCCGCTGCCGAGCGAAAGACTTTGCTCGTCGCCGGCGCAGCGGGTGGCATGTCGGCGATCTTCAACGCGCCCGTTGCCGCGGTGTTGCTCGCAGTGGAGTTGCTACTTTTCGAGTGGCGGCCTCGTTCATTCATTCCGGTTGCGATCGCGTCCGCAGTCGCCGCGATGGTGCGTGTGCCGCTTCTCGGATCAGGCGCGATCTTTCCGGTAACAACTCATGCTCCACTCGGCGCCGAAGGAATGACGATCGCCCTGATCGCCGGCGTTGCAGCCGGACTCGCATCAGGCGCGCTAACGGCCCTCGTCTATTTCTGTGAAGACGTTTTCACAAAACTTCCGATTCACTGGATGTGGTGGCCCGCGATCGGAGGTTTATTCGTCGGTATCGGTGGTTGGCTGGATCCGCGCGTGCTCGGCGTTGGCTACGACACCATTCACGCGTTATTGAGAGGAGAACTGGTCGGCCCGATGGTGATCGGGTTATTAATCGGGAAGGCAGTCGTTTGGTCCATCTCGCTCGGATCAGGAACATCGGGCGGCGTGCTGGCGCCACTCCTGATCATGGGTGGCGCGCTCGGAGCGATCGAAGGAAGATTTATATCACTCGGCGATCCGGGTCTGTGGGCCATGATCAGCATGGCTGCGATGATGGGTGGAACGATGCGCTCACCGTTGACGGCAATGATCTTCACGCTCGAACTGACTCACGACCTGAACCTCTTGCCGGCGCTTCTGATCTCGTGTATTGCCGCACACGCTTTGACTGTGTTGTGGCTGCGACGATCGATCCTGACTGAGAAAGTCGCGCGGCGGGGCTTTCACGTTAGTCGTGAATACAGCGTCGATCCGTTAGCGGTCTTGCGCATTGGCGAGGTTATGGACCGCAATCCGCCGACGGTTCCGGCGCAGATGAAGGTGAGTCAACTTTCGGATCTGATCGCGAACGGAGATCCGGTGTTGTCACACCGCCAGGGCACCCTCATCGTCGATGAGGAGGGCAACCTCGCGGGCATCATCACTCGTGGTGACGTTGTTCGCGCGATCGAAAAATCGCCGGACGGAAGCACAGTGGTTGAAGCTGGTACTCGTGACTTGATCATCGCGTTTCCGGATGAAATTCTTTATGAGGCGGTGACGAGAATGGTGCGTCACGATATCGGGCGCTTGCCGATCGTGCGGCGAGACAATCCACGCAAGATTGTCGGTTATCTGGGCCGGGCGAGTGTGATGACAGCGAGACTGCGACGTCACGAAGAAGAGCACCACCGCGAAGCAGGCTGGCTCCACGCGCTCACGCAGTAGCGCGGTTTATTTGACTCGTTGGTTAGAACAAGTCAGGAAGAGGGGCTTG
>DATEWS010000270.1:0-2534 GCA_035257785.1 Pyrinomonadaceae bacterium | reverse complement strand
CGAAGACTGATCGTCCCACGCGAAGGAGAGTGCGTAATCGTCGTTTCGATCGTCGGGATAGCGATCCCAGTTGCGCGAGAGACCGATGATGTTTGCGGTTTCCTCGAAACTCCGATTGCGAATCAATTCGGCGTGCAGCCCACCCTTGATGCCCTCGAACATGAACTCCATAAACTGGCCGTAGAGCAGGGGATTGATACGGTTTTCAATCTTGCGCGCATCGACAGTGATCGAAGCCGTTTGTGCGGCGACCTGCGCCGTGAGAAGTGCGAAGACGCACAACAAAGAAAGAGTTTTCTCTCGCAACGGCGCAACGGCGCAAAGCCTGCCGGACTCCAGGCGGATTTCGTTGCGCCGCTGCGCCTTTGCGTGAAAGATTTTTCTCACTTTAAGGGGATGCGTAGGACTGTGAACGAACGCGGCAACACGGAGTAGGAAAACTCACCACCCGAAACCTGCAACTGCTTCTCGACCGGCGCGAGTTTCGTCGGATGGTCCAAACTGTTCTCGGTTTTCAAGTCTTCACTCTGCAAGACGAATGCTTTGCCACCTGGACCAACACGTTGCGCGCCGTTCAAGTTAATACGAGCATCCTTCTTCGCCGAGCCCGTGTTGACTAACTTCAAGATCACTTCAGCCGAAGCTTCATCGAGCGACGCACTCGCATACAGATCAGCCTGCCCATTCTTCGCCGATCCATCGAGCAATACCGGCAACAGCCGCGTGCCCTTATTCGCACTGAACAACTTTTGCACGTAGTAGTTCGGCGTGCCGTAAGAACGCAGGTTATCAAACCAGATCATGTTCGGCGTCCATTGCCACGCATCCACATGCCCGAAGAGCGGCGCGTACGACGACATTCGTACCACGTCCGAATTGCGCTCGAGCCCGGTGATGAACGCGGCTTCCGAAAGCGCACACTCCCAGTTGTTGCGATTGTCAGGACTCGCGATGCCGACACTCTGCGCGGCGTATTCACCAGCGAACACCTTTGGACCAGTGCGCGGGTAGTTGTCATAGCGTCCGGAATTCTCGCGGAACCACTGCGGCGCCATGTAGTAGTGCTCGTCGATCAGGTCCGCATTCAACTCACGCATCTTGCGCCACAGGAAATCGAAGCGCTCGCCATCCGGTGACGGTCCGGCACTCGTGACCAGCGAAATCTTCGGATACTTCTGTTTAAGAACTTTCGCGAACATCTCGTAACGTTCGACGTATTGCGGCCCCCACTGCTCATTGCCGACGCCAATCATCTTCAAGTTGAACGGCTTTGGATGGCCCATCTCCGCGCGTTTGCGTCCCCACTTCGTATTGACTGGAGCGTTCGCGAATTCGATCAGATCGATTGCATCCTGGATGTAATGATCGAGATCTTCGAGCGGTGCGAGTTCGCTCGAGTTGAACTGGCAGGCCATACCGCAGTTGAGTATCGGCAGCGGCTCGGCGCCAATGTCTTCGCTCAACAGGAAATATTCGTAGTAACCGAGACCGAACGATTGATAGTAGTCGGGCGTCGAACGCCAGTTGAACTCAGTGTTCCAGCGATTGATGATGAGCTTTCGTTCATCGAGATCACCGATCGTCGTCTTCCACTGATAACGCTGGTCCAGGTATCTGCCTTCAACGATGCAGCCGCCCGGAAAACGTAGAAAGCCGGGCTTCATTTCTTTCAGCAGCTTTACGAGATCGCTGCGCAGGCCGTTAGGCCGGGAAGCCCACGTGTCTTTTGGATAAAGCGACACGAGATCGACATCGACAGTGCCGGTGCCTTGCAGTAGCAGATTTAGGTGAGCTTTGGTGCTGGTGTCTGCCGGTCGCAAGGTGGCGGTGTAAGTTTTCCAGACGTTCGTAAAGCCGCTGACTTGTGTTTCACCAACCACGCGTTCGCCGTCTTCGACTTCAACACGTAAAGCCACCGGCGCACCAGCGACACGTCGTACCCGGATCGAAAACGTGTACTCAGCATCTTTCTGAACGCCGATGCCGCGAAAGCCCTCGTTCGAAACACCGAAACCGTTGCCGTTGCCGGATGACTTGATGCGGAGGTAATGAGAGTTTGGCGTATCGTTCACCGAACCGTGATCGTAGACGTAGAGTTGTCCGTTGCCGTCGCCGCGGTCCAACTGTTTCCAACCCATCATCGGATTGGGAAACTCGAACGAGCGATTCTTCACGCGTTCGGGATAGAGACCACCGTCGGCGCCGAAGTTTATGTCTTCAAAGAAAAGACCAAAGAGCGTCTTCGGAATCGCGGCGCCCGGCCTATTGACCTGCACGGTGATATTGCGCGTTTGCGCGAAAACGATCTGCGCCTGAAGAATAACAACGAGGATCAGGCAACTAATCTTCTTGAATTTCATGATCTTGTTTTAAGCACGGATGAACACGGATCTTACGCGGATCGATCCGTGTTTATTAATGTAATTCGCGGCTTTTCTTGTCTTCCCGGTCATGCGTCGAATGAATTCAACTTCTTCGACCATGTACGGCGTGCCATCATTGCGAAAGACCTCGTGGAACCACACCGCTGGTTC
>DATEWS010000269.1:0-6015 GCA_035257785.1 Pyrinomonadaceae bacterium | reverse complement strand
GCGCAACACGCCCGCGTCTTCGAGTGCGATCGCGAGGTTCAGTGCCGTCTGTCCACCGACTGTCGGCAACAACGCATCGGGTCGTTCACGACGTATTATTTCTGTGACTGAAGCGACTGTGAGTGGTTCGATGTAGGTGATGTCAGCGGTTTCCGGGTCGGTCATGATCGTCGCTGGATTTGAGTTCACCAGCACGATCTCATAGCCTTCCTGGCGCAACGCTTTGCAAGCCTGCGTTCCGGAATAATCAAACTCACAGGCCTGTCCGATCACGATTGGACCAGAGCCGATAATCAGAATTTTGTGGATATCTGTGCGTTTAGGCATCGTTAACAGCGGCACGAGCAGCAGTCAGGAGCAGGGATTGTAGCTTCTCCTGCTCCTGTAATCTGCTCCTGCACCGGTATGTTATAAACCGACTCGTCGATAGTCGCCGCCGTCCAAAACGACTTTGGTACACATTTCATAGAGCCGACTTCGCAGTCGAGTACCAATGCGATCTTCCAACACCTGTTCCCTGTCTGAGCGCCGGGCGTCGGAATAATTGGTAGTGAATATGGTCAACTTTCTGTCATTGTAACGTTTGTTAATTATCTGATACATCGTGTCGCGCACCCAATCGGTGGGGATAGTTGCGCCGAGCTCATCGAGCACGAGGACGTCGGTTTCGTAAACCGGCGCGAGCACTTTCAGTTCAGAAGATTTCGAGATCGGGTTATATGAATCCTGAATCTCTTTCAGCAACGAACCAAACTCGCAAAAGACGCCGCCGAATCCTTTATTGACTAAACCTCTGATAATCGAAACCGCGAGATGAGTCTTCCCGACGCCCGCCGGTCCCATGAATAAAAGGCCGCGATCGACGGGAAACTCCGCGACTAGTCTTTGCGCAGCAAGCAGTGCATTATCCTGTGAGGTGCCCGGCGCACATTTGAAACTGTCGAAGGAACACTCGGCGTAGCGCCGCGGGATGCGGGCAGCCGCGAGAAGTTTTTTGTAACGATCAGGTTTGCGACAGGGACAAGGAATCGCCCCTTTCATGGGATCAAGTTTGGTCCCGGTGCCGAAGCATTCCGCGCAAACTTCTGTATTCTCCGTTTTGGGGAGCTCGGTCTGATCTATCACTTAATCACCCTGGCACACCTGAGTGTACCTGATGATACCTTATAATGCTCGCGCAGTAACGAAGTCGATGTTTTACGAATAGAAACTTTGGAAGACTATGACTTTGTGGCAGTCGTTGCTTTGCAAGCTGGGTCTGAAATCAGTACGGGCGGAACGTCATCCGATTCGCGTTTTTCTCCTCGACGACGACGAACGCCGGCATCGCTGGTTCACTGCTCGCTTCAAAGGTGACTTCATCGACATCGCGCATAACGTAGCCGAAGCGCAGCAGTTTTTAAGCACGACTTCATACGACGCGATCTTTCTCGATCACGATCTGCATCCGGAACACTATCACGCTGATTCGACTGACGACGAGCGAACCGGCTACGCGATCGCACGTTGGCTCTGTTCAAACCCGGAACTCCAGCGCGCCTCAACCATTCTCGTCCACACACGCAACGCCGACGGCGCGATGCGCATGGTCGCCGAGCTCCGCAACGCCGGTCGCAGCGCTGACTACGTTCCGTTTCCTTTATTAGCTGAACGAATCAAGCGGTACTGGAGCCGGTAACCATAACGAGTGTTATCGGCTCATCGCGTTAGCCTTCGAGGGCAGAGCCTTGATGATCGCGTTGGCAGCCTGATAGTTGGCGTCATCGTTGATGTTGAACTCCATCATACCAGCCTTATTTCCTTTCGCCGGTTTCCAGGCTGCGAGCGCTTCGGTTACCGATAACTTAGTTTGCCACGGGTCGCCACCGATGCCGAACATCATGTTCTGACTCCCCACGATCGCGGCGTACTGGTTGAACTCGTCTTTCATTTCCTGCAGGTCCCACCAGTAGCCCATCAACATGACATAGTCGAACAACGACGCGCACGGGTTTAGCACTGTCTGATCATTCCCAAGTTGATAGCCCACATAGCTCATAGTAAGTCCTGTGTTCGAAGCAGGACCGAAGTACTTGCTCAAGGACTGCACGACAGTGACGAAATTTTGGTCTGGGGGAGTCTCGCCGTTCGGGCCTTGCTCCGGATCGATATCGATTCCATTGAATCCCCAACTCGTCACGAGGTTGTAAACATTCTCGGCGAACGTGTCCGGGTCGGGGATGGTGTTCCAGATAAGCGAGTTGTTAGGCGGAATGATCGAAACACATACTTTCACCCCGTTGTTCTGAGCCGCGTGCGACTGATCGAGGATCTGCTGCCAGGTCGTGCCCTTCGAGGTGATGAACTTGTAATCCAGAGTGGTGGCGCCTGTGGAGGTGCTGATCAGGTTCAGCAGGAAAAGGTTAACCACGTCAATTCCCTTCGGAAGTGACTGAATGAGAGGCGGGTTCGAATGATAACCGAGCCAGTACACGACGAATTTTTCTGTTGCTATGGTAGTCATAAAATTCTCCTATCAACCAGAAAAAGAATATGTCTACTATTAACGCGAGAACTAGTCACGAAGACCACCATGAGTATCCGAAGACAGATGACTACTCCGAATGTAAATGTTTTTTTCGCGGCTTATCAACGAACTGAAACAGCACACGCATTTCTCGACCAGGGCTCTTTACGGCTGACCCATTGGTGTATCGTTCGCGCACGACAAAGTATTTGCTTCTGCCTCTTAGACCCGTATAATGGCGCGCACTCCCAAGTGAACTCCAGGTAACTCGATCCCGTTTTGTTTTACCAAACTCCCCGGGCAATTCATTTACCTCTCAACTTCTCATAAGGGTCAGTACGCGCTGTAGGATTCCAATAACGTTTCGAGAAAACGCTGCTTAAACCGGCTCGACGCTAACCTCGCGATACTTTAGGCAGAAACACCTCGAGCTCAACAGTAGTCTCCCAATCTACTCACATTAAGGTCTGAAAACGTCAACGTTACTTGACGTTGAGAAGCCGTGTTCTGGCAACCCCGAAGCTTTCGAAAGCCAGAGCGCATTTTATTTCAACTCACATCCAAAGGAGAGTTAACAATGAGTAATAGTCAGATTGGTCCTAATCTGCCCGTTGGCTCCATGATTGCTTTCGCGGGCAACCCGACTACTCTACAGAAAATGGAAGGATGGTATGTTTGTGATGGCCGTGAACTTCACAAAGACACCCACCTGGAATTGTTTGAAGCCATCCGCTACGCCAACGGCGGCAATGGCAGCACCACTTTTAAATTGCCTGACTGTCGCGGCTACTTTTTGCGCGCGGTAGACGACGAGACGGGCCGCGACCCCGATGCCGGCAGTCGCACTGCTCCTCCCAACGTCGGAAATTCCGGCGATAATCCCGGCTCGCTTGAAGGTTTCGCAACAGCGCAGCCTGCGTCGAATAACTTCACCTTTAATATTCCTAATCTGCCCAACACCTCTAAGAAGACAAACCGCGGAATCGATGAGGTTCGCGTGCAGTGTCGTAAAAACAAACTTCCTGATAGGTCGACACCGCGTTGTCAACGAGCTTACGTCGCCGGCATTTAGGCTGGACGTAAGCTCGTTGGTCCATTTAGAGTAATGTCCTGGAGCGTACTTAAATAAACGCGCATGTGGTCCTATTATTCCTTTACAATTTCAGGCTTTTAGGGCATAACCTAAACCGTTCCCTCTACAACCCCTGAAGACAATAAACGCTGACGAGTTTATCGCCGTCCGATTAATAGCACTGTGCTGTTGGTCGGAAAGTTCGAATCAGGAGGGTTTATGGAAAGCAAAGCAAAAGCTCTAGGACACCCAATTCATCAGATGTTGATCCCGTTTCCATTCGGACTGCTCGCAACAGCAGTGATCTTCGACATCATCTATCTCATTTGGGGTAACCCAACGATGTTGACGGTTTCGTACTGGATGATTGTCGCAGGAATCATCGGCGCTGTTCTTGCGGCCCCTTTCGGCCTCATCGACTGGCTCGCAATTCCAAGAGACACACGGGCTAAATCAGTTGGTTTGCTTCACGGCCTGGGAAATGTAGTGGTCCTGTTGTTGTTCGTAGGCAGTTGGTATCTTCGCTACAGTGACCCGCGAATTCCTCCATATACACCGACTACGGCAGCATTGGCGCTGTCGTTCATAGGATTTGCGCTTGCGGGCGTGACGGGGTGGTTAGGTGGAGAACTAGTTGATCGACTCAGTGTCGGCGTTGATGACGGGGCGAATCTTAACGCACAAAGCTCGCTCGCTGGTCCGGCAACAACGCGTGCGAAATCGTGATCGCAAGATAGTGCTATAATTTGCTCCACCTGCGAACCAAGAAATCCGAGCCCACCTAAGAGCGAAGTTTGGAGAAGCACTATGTGGAGATTCAATTTGTTACTTGCGATTGCGATCGTTGTTGTCGCATGGGAAGGCGCAGCGGCAACTATTTCCAGTAACCCTCATTCAGCGCTCTTTGTGGGGATCTCACAAGGAAGAAACAGTATTTCGGGGATCGTGTTTGGTGAGTCGCGGACACCGGTGTCCGATACTTATGTGCAGCTACTTGATGAAAATGGAACGACGATCACTCAGACCAGGACAAACGGATCAGGACGCTACGCTTTCTATGGTCTCTCGAGTGGCCGCTTTAAGATCAAGGTATTTCCGGTAGGCACGGATTACATGGAGCAGGTCCAGGAAGTTCAGGTGTCGCCGGTCTCCGCGATTCCAGGTTCCGGTGGAGACAACCAAACAGTCGATTTCTATTTGCGGCTGCGCGACGGCGCGAACAGGGGACCATTTAGTGTGCCCGGCGCCATCTTCGCGCAGGAAGTACCCGATGCTGCGAAGAAGTTCTATGAACTAGGTATCAGCGAACTGCGACAAAAAAATGAGGCGGCAGGTTTTGAGAATCTGAAAAAGGCTCTTGATGTGTTTCCGAACTACTTCCTCGCGTTAGATCGCCTGGGCACCGAATACGCTGCGCGCGGCAGGAGCAACCCCAACTACTTTGAAGCAGCTCGAATTCTTCTCACAAAAGCACTCGAAGTCAATCCTCGTAGTTTTTCAAGTATGTTCGGATTAGGTTTCACTCAATATCACCAGGGAATGATAAAGGAAGCCGTCGACAACCTTGAACGCGCGATTACTGTTTATAACGATTCTCCGAACGCATTCCTGTGGCTTGGAATTGCTCAGAAGCGAGTTGGAAAACTGGTCCAGGCGGAGGCATCATTCAAGCGTGCCAACGAATTGAGTAAAGGCAAAGAAGCTGATGTGCACTGGCAACTAGGCGGACTCTACAGCGATCAGAAGCGTTATGCCGAAGCTGCTGCGGAGTTAGAACTGTTCCTGAAGAACAAACCGGATGCGCGTGACGCGGACAAGATCAAAGAACTCATCGCACAATTGAAACACAAGGCTGCCACGCCCTAACCGCGGCAAAGAGCGTTGCACCAAATAAGAAGCCCATCCGGCATTGCGCCGGATGGGCTTTTAATTAGACGACCTGATTTAGCCGGCTAAAATTGGAAGCGGAATCCGAAACGAACACTACGCGGACCCTGGAAGCTATTGGGTAAACCAAATCGCGCGTCCTTACTGCCCGCAGGGCTGTTGAGGACGGTGACGATTTTGTCGCGAGTATTGGTCCGCTGAAACTGTGCTTCCGCGTCCGGAGTATTCGCGGAAAGTCCTATATCCGTTGCCGGAATGTTAACTGACGAGATGTTGTCAAAAACTGTCAACACGTTCGCCTCGTTGAACAAGTTGAGAACATCCAGGTCGAATACCACCGCATACCGCTCGCCGAACTTGTATCTATGATGAATCGCCAAGTCGGTTTGGGTAAACGCCTCAGTGCGACCCAGGTCGCCGCGTCCGTTCAGAATCATGTTGTCGATATTGAACAAGACAAAGCGAGTCGTTAGCGGCGTGCCGCTCTGTATGGTGGTGAAGATCGAGAAATCGGTGGTGCTGCCCGGCCCAAATCCAAACCGCTCCTTCC
>DATEWS010000268.1:0-11845 GCA_035257785.1 Pyrinomonadaceae bacterium | reverse complement strand
AGTAGGCATCGGCAGCGTTGTACGGGTCGAGCTTGATCGATTGCCGATAGGCCTCCGCCGCTTCTTTGTACTGCTTCAAATAGAAACTCGCGAGGCCGATGTTGAAGTACGATTCAGCAGATGGTCTCAAACTAACTGCCTTCTTCGAGGCCTCGAGTGCCTCTGCATGCTTGCCGAGTTTCTCGTTGCAGAACCCACTTTGCGCCCACGCTTCCGCGTAGTTGCTGTCTGACTCGACGGCTTTTTCGAAATAAGGAAGCGCCTTCTCGCAGTCGTCCTTCGAAAGAAAACTCAAACCATCGCGGAAAAACTGAACTGCCTTCGCGCGTTTGTTGCGGCCCGAGGCAGCTACGAGATCCGACAGCGACATCATCGACGCGACTTGAAGCTGCGAAATACGTTCCGACGGAATCGCGAAGTTCACACTTTGTCCGCCCGTGATCTGAAGTGTCGCGATGCCAATTACCTGTCCTTGCATGTTTACGACCGGACTGCCGCTCGAACCCGACGATATCGGCGCCGTGATCTGAATGATGCGACCGAACGTGGGAATATCGCGCACTGCCGACACGATTCCATTCGTAACACTCCCTTCCAAACCAAGCGGGTTGCCGATGACAACTACACTTTCGCCTTCTTGCGGTGAAGTTTTGTCGAGTGGCAATGGGCGAATCTGATTTGCGGGCAGATCGATCTTCAACAACGCGATGTCGCCTTCGGCGTCGACTGCGAGTACACCCTTCACCGGATAAACAGCCCCAGTTGACGAGTGCACTTCGGCGCGATACGCGCCTTCGATGACGTGACGGTTGGTGACTATGCGATCGCTCTCGACGAAGAAGCCGCTGCCGCGCGTGAGTGTCTCGCCGCGTGAGTCGAAAGTTTCGATTGCGACTGCGGAGGGTTTGATGCGGCGAACCAACTCGGGAAGAAGATCCTGTGAAGCTCGAATGGGAGCCGGGATTAATAGCAGTAACAAAAGCCCAAACGATTTCATTGTTGTACTGATGTTAACCTCTGCACGACCTCCGCGATTTTAACATCAACGGTCTGCTTTGTGCGCCGATCGAATAGTTCAACCACGCCTTCGGACACTTTTTTGCCGATCGTGACGCGATAAGGAATGCCGATGAGATCCGCATCTTTGAATTTCACGCCCGCGCGCTCGTCACGATCGTCCAGCAGCACCTCGAGACCGGCCCCCTGCAAATTTTCGTATAACTTCTCGCCCGCTTGACGCAACTCATCCTGCTTCATATTTGTAATCGTGACTACGACATCAAACGGTGCGAGCGATCGCGGCCAGATGATGCCGTCTTCATCGTGTTGTTGCTCGACTGCGGCGCTGATAATTCGTTCAACGCCGATGCCATAACTGCCCATCACGATCGGCACCTGTGTGCCGTCCTGCGTCAGCACGGTCGCGCCCATCGATTCGGAGTACTTCGTTCCCAGTTTGAAAATGTGTCCAATCTCCATGCCCTTGAACACGTCGAGCGTGCCAGTTTCACAACGCGGACAGCCTTCGCCGGATTCAACCGTGCGTAACTCAAACCACTCGTCAACGGGAATGTCGCGAGCGATGTCGACGCCACGCAGGTGATGATCGTCCTTGTTCGCGCCGGTCGTCATGTTGCGGCGATTCTTCAACGCGGCGTCAGCGATGATGCGCAGATCGCGTGATCTTGCTTTGGCTCCAACACCGCCGAGACTTCCGGCACTCGCACCGAGCAGTTGGCGTATCTCTTCCGGATGCGCAGGACGCACAGCAGTTGCGCGCAGACTGTCAGCCAGTTTGATTTCGTGAAGCTGGTGATCGCCGCGAAGTAGCACTAGCACCGGTCGCTGTTCACCATCAATCGTCGCATAGAAAACGAGCGATTTGACTTGTCGTGATGCCTCAGCGCCGCCCGGAAACGTTGTGAGATCTTCAATCGTACGCACGCCAGGTGTCGGAAACTCTTCGGGTGCATTTGGACCTGGCTCATCTTTGATGTCGGCGATTCGTGCAGTCGCCTTTTCGAGATTCGCCGCGTAGCCGCAACTCTCACAACTTACGATCAGATCCTCGCCAGCGGGTGTTCGCGCGATAAACTCATTCGACTCCGAACCACCCATCGCGCCTGACGACGCTTCGACGATCAAAAACTGTATCCCGCAACGACTGAAGATCTTCTTGTACGCTTCACGTTGATCGATAAACGATTTGTCGAGTCCGGCACGATCAACATCAAACGTGTACGCGTCTTTCATGATGAAGGTGCGCAATCGCATCAATCCTGACTTCGGCCGCGCCTCATCCCGAAATTTGATCTGAATTTGGTACCAGACCTGCGGCAGTTGTTTGTAGGAACGGATCTCGTTGCGCGCGATCGTCGTGAACACTTCTTCGTGCGTCATGCCGAGAACCATATCCGTGCCTTTGCGATCCTTGAGACGAAACATGTCGTCGCCGATCGCGTACCAGCGGCCCGACTCCTGCCAGAGTTCCGCGGGGTGAAGGGCCGGCAAGTAAAATTCCTGCCCGCCGATGGCGTTCATCTCTTCACGCAGGATCTGCATCACTTTGAGCGCAATACGTTGGCCCAACGGTAAATACGAGTAGATTCCAGCGGACAGTTGTCGCACCACACCGGCGCGAAGGAGTAGCTTGTGCGAAACGACTTCGGCATCAGCCGGGTCTTCGCGAAGTGTTGGGATGAAGTATCGTGACCAGCGCATAAGTCTTGGCATTCTAACCTCAGCGGCCGATTATCGCGAATAAACGCGGATAGTGTTACCATCCGATTCTTCTTACACATCACCTAACAAAGGTTGCGGACATGAGAGTTGCACTCGCAAGCGATCATGCAGGTTACACGGAGAAAGAGCGCCTGAAGGCAGTGCTCGAAGAGTTGGGCGTCGAGTTTGACGATCTCGGCACCGTGTCCGAAGAATCAGTGGATTATCCAGACTATGCGCGGAAAGTAGCGGAGCAGGTGGCGCACGGACGAGTTGAACAGGGTGTGTTGGTTTGTGGTTCGGGCACAGGCATGGCGATAACAGCCAACAAGGTTCCGGGTGTGCGCGCCGCTGTCGCATGGTCTGAAGAGACTGCGCGACTCGCACGCCAACACAACAACGCAAACGTGCTTGCGCTCGGCGCCCGCACTACGCCACCCGCCGACATTCCGAAGATCGTGCGCGCGTGGTTCACGACTGACTTTGAAGGTGGCCGGCACGCTGCGCGGGTAGAGAAAATTTGTGAAGTGGAGAGAAGCAGGTAAAGACAATTAAAATGGACAGAAACTCATCACTCGCCGAAGTTGATCCGATTATCGCGGGCGCTATCGATAACGAAGTAGCGCGCCAGGCAAATGGCCTCGAGCTCATCGCTTCTGAGAACTTTGTCAGTGAAGCAGTGCTGGAAGCGGCGGGCTCAGTGTTTACGAACAAGTATGCGGAAGGGTATCCCGGTAAGCGTTACTACGGCGGGTGTGAATGGACGGACGTTGTCGAGCAGACAGCGATCGATCGCGCGAAAGAGTTGTTTGGCGCGGAACATGCGAACGTTCAACCGCATAGCGGTGCGCAGGCAAACATGTCTGTGTACCTCGCGGCGATTCAGTATGGCGATCAGATTCTCGGAATGAATCTCTCGCATGGCGGACATTTGACGCACGGTCATCCACTGAATTTCTCGGGATTCAGTTACAAAGTCGCTGATTACGGAGTTTCGAAAGAGACTGAACAGATCGATTACGACGAGTTGCAGAAGATTGCTGAAGAGCATCGACCGAAGTTGCTGGTCTGTGGTGCTTCTGCGTATCCGCGCACGATCGATTTTGAACGTATCGGACAGATCGCGCGGAGTATCGGTGCGCGGATGTTTGCCGATATCGCGCATATCGCTGGTCCAATCGCCGCCGGGCTTCATCCTTCACCAATACCGCACGCCGATTACGTCACGACCACGACGCACAAGACTTTGCGTGGTCCACGCGGTGGTTTGATTCTTTGCCGCGAAGAACACGCGAAAGAGATCGATCGCCGGCTTTTTCCCGGCGTGCAGGGTGGCCCACTCGTTCACATCATTGCAGCGAAGGCAGTGGCTTTCGGCGAGGCGTTGCGTGAAGACTTCAAAGAGTATCAACGCCAGGTTCTGACGAATGCGAAAGCGCTTGCGAGTGAGTTGCAGGAACAGGGATTGAGAGTCGTGTCCGGTGGCACTGACAATCACCTGATGCTTGTCGACGTCTGGATGGACGGCAAAGGAATCACCGGCAAGGACGCTGAAAAAGCGCTGGAAGCGGCATTGATTACCGTCAACAAAAACACCATTCCATTCGATCAGAACAAACCGTTCGTGGCTTCCGGCTTACGCATCGGCACACCGGCCGTCACCACTCGCGGCATGAAAGAACCGGAGATGCGCGCGATCGGTCGCTTGATTGCGGAGGTAATTCACGCGCCTGAGTCGGAGGACGTGAGAAACAAAGTTAAGCGTGAAGTAGCTGATCTGACGGCGAGGTTTCCGTTGTATCCGAAACGTTTGAAGTATTTCTCTTAGCCACAAAAAGCACAAAAGCACGACGGTTCTTTTGTGTGCTTTTGTGCTTCTTTGTGGCCTTGCCAGCCGTGTTATTCTCTCAATCCCATCGTTTCCTGAACGTGTTGCAAAACAAATGCTTGAAGTTTTTGGGCCCGAGGGGCTGATCGCGAGCGCGCATCCGGAGTATGAACACCGGCCGGGCCAGATTGAGATGGCGCGGGCGGTGATGCGAGCGTTTGAGGAGAAGCGACACCTTATTGTCGAAGCCGGAACGGGGACCGGCAAGACGCTCGCTTATCTCGTTCCGGCGGTTGCGGCCGCACTCGGTGGCAATGGCCGTGTCATTGTTTCGACCGGCACCAAGAACCTTCAGGAACAGTTGATGGAAAAGGACATTCCTTTTCTCCAGAGCGTCCTGCCGAAGCGTTTTTCCGCGACCTACATGAAAGGCCGCAGCAATTATCTCTGCCTTAATCGTCTCGCGCGCGCTCAATCAGCGCCCGTGCTCGAAGGGCTCGACGAAGTCGATTACTTCGAAGAAGTCTGCCACTGGTCGAGGCAAAGCGAGATCGGCGATCGCGCTGAACTATCAAATCTCCCGGAGTCACTTTCTTTCTGGCGACACATCGATGCACGTTCCGAATCATGCCTGGGCCAGAAGTGTCCAGACTTCGACGCCTGCTTCATCACGCGCATGCGCAATCGCGCGCAGGAGGCCGACATTGTCGTCGTCAATCATCATCTCTTCTTCGCCGATCTGAGTTTGCGCAACGGCAATTACGGCTCGGTGCTGCCTGACTACACAGCCGTCATTCTCGACGAAGCGCACCTCGTTGAAGAAGTCGCATCGGAGTATTTCGGCGCGCAGGTTTCGAATTACCAGATCGATGATCTCGTTCGCGATCTCGGAGCGTTACCCATCGAAGACGCTGACGTAGATAAGGAACTGACGCACAGCACCGCGCGCATGTCTCGCTTTTCCGACAACTTCTGGATGGGTTTTCGCGACGGCCGCGGTGAGGATGGCCGCTATCCGATTATTCCCGGGACCTTCGCACGAAAAGATTCTGACGGCGAGTTGCAGGCGACACCACTCGGCGAACTCTACCTGGCTCTCGCAGGCGCGATTGCGCGCACAGAGACCACGCTCGACGCGCTCAAAGAGAAGCCGCCTGAAGTTGAGAGTTTGATTCGTCGCCTGCGCGAGATCCGTTTTGAACTCGAGTTTATCGTCACCGGCACAGACAAGAAGTTTGTTTACTGGCTGGAACGACGAAATCGCGGCGTCTTTCTCCGTGCTTCGCCGATCGACGTCGCCGGACTGTTGCAGGACAAGTTGTTTGACGAGGTGCCGACTGTCGTTCTCACTTCAGCGACACTCTCGAGCGGCGGCAACTTTAGTTTCATTCGCGATCGACTCGGACTCGACACCGCAGACGATCTGATCGCCTCGTCAAGTTTTGACTACGAAAGCCAGGCGATTCTTTACTTGCCGGCACGAATGCCCGATCCGCGCGATCGTGAATGGACCAACGCAGCCACGGACGAAGTGATCCGGATTCTCAACGCCACTGAAGGTCGCGCGTTTGTTTTATCGACGAGTTTCGCCGGCATGCAGTCGCTATTTGAAAACGTTTGGAGCGAGATTGACTATCCGTGCCTGGTCCAGGGCAGCGCTTCGAAGGGCCAGTTGCTGAAGCAGTTTCGCGAAACTCCGAACGCCGTCTTGTTTGCGACTGCGAGTTTTTGGCAAGGCGTCGATGTGCGTGGCGAGCAGTTGTCGTGCGTGATTATCGACAAGTTGCCGTTTGCTGTTCCAACGGATCCGATTGTCGCAGCCAGACAAAGAGCGATCGAGGATAGCGGTGGCTCGAGTTTTTATCAGTACAGCGTGCCGCAAGCGATCATCTCGCTCAAACAAGGTCTCGGACGATTGATCCGGAGCACGACTGACCGAGGCGTCCTCGCGATACTCGACCCGCGTTTACGCACCAAAGGTTATGGACGAACATTTCTGCAAAGCCTGCCGCCGTGTCGCGTCACTTCACGGATCGAAGATCTAGCGAGTATCTTATCCACAGGGTAATTATGCCGGGACAATTCGAAGTAATGATCGAGCGAAACTTCTCGAGCGCGCACCAACTGCGCGGTTATAAAGGTAAGTGTGAGAACCTGCACGGCCACAACTACAAGATCGAAATCTACGCGCGTGGGCGCGAGTTGGATAACGTCGGACTGCTGGTCGACTTTGTAGAACTAAAAGCGGCCGCTGATGAAGTTGTCACCTACCTGGACCACCGTAACATCAACGAACTGCCACCATTTGATGAACTACAACCGTCGGCTGAGAATCTCGCGAAGTACGTGCTGGAACGTGTGTCGAAGCGTGTAAGCGACGATCGCGTGCAGATCTATAAAGTGCGTTGCTTCGAGACTCCCACGAGCGTCGCCACATATCAGCTCGATTAAAGCCGCGGATAAACACAAATGAACATGCATCAGATCCGCGTTTTTCAGCGTTCTTCCGCGGCTAAATTTACCGGAACATCAGCGACCGTATACGCCATCACCGCCATCGTGGCCACGCAGAGCGCGAGCTCGCGCGGATTCACTTTGTCGAACGTGTCGGCCTCCGTGTGATGAATGTCGAAATAATGAGTGCCGTCGACATCAAGACTCGCGCCAGGCACGCCTTCGCGCATGAGTGGTCCGATATCCGCGCCGCCGCCGCTTAACGCAATCTTGTCCGCGTCGATTCCCGAAAGCAGTTTCGCAATCTCCGTCAGATTCGATCTCACCTGCAAATTAGCGCTTCCCAGTCCAAACCCTACCGGTCGATAGACTCCCGAATCCGATTCGATCGCGAGGACGTGTTTCGCAATCTCCTTGAGATGTGCGTCGAAATAAGCAGTGCCGCCGCGCAACCCGTTCTCTTCGTTAGTGAAGAGCACAACACGAATGGTGCGACGCGGTTTGAATCCGAGTTCCTTCAGCAGGCGCACGGCCTCCCAGGCGACGATACAACCGCCGCCATCATCGTGTGCGCCCTGGCCCACATCCCATGAATCAAAGTGGCCACCGATGAGCACGACCTCGTCAGGGGTTTTGGAGCCGCGCAACTCGGCGATCACATTTGCTGATTCAGCATCAGGCAAAAACTTTGCTTCCATCTTGAGCCTGAGCGTAGGATGTTCGCCACGATCGTTCATCCGTTGCAAAAATTCGGCTGCTTCGATAGTGATCGCTGCTGTGGGAATCTTCGGTTGATTTTCCTCATAGCCCATCGAGCCTGTGTGCGGCGTCTGCAAACTCACCGGAGTGATGGAGCGCACGAGCGCTGCGACTGCGCCGAAACGCGCAGCGCGTGAAGCACCCATCCAGCGATAAGTAACAGTTGCTTCGTAATCGGTGAAAGCCGCGTTGTAGACGACGATCTTTCCGCGAACTTTCTCGCCGAGTCGATCGAGTTCGAAGAAATTGCGCACGACGATCGCCTGGGCAGTAATGCCTTCAGCGGGTGTGCCGATACTGTTCCCCAATCCGAGCATCCGTAGTTTCCTGGGAACGGGCGTCAGCATTTCCAGACTCTCTTCACCACGCACCCAGTGCGGCACCATTACTTTTTCCGCACGCACGTTGTCGAGGCCGTCACGTTTCATTTCGGCAACGGCCCACTCGATCGCGCGGTTGAGGTTATCAGAACCGCTCAGTCGATTACCGATGTGGTCCGTGAGATGAGCGAGTCGCGTGTAAGCGCGGTCGCTCGTGAGTGCGGCGCCGATAATGCGTGCGGCCGCAGCGCGATAGTCATCGATGTTGATGGTTGTCGGCGGCACCGGGACGAGGGGTGTGGGTGAAGCCGCGGGTTGCGCGCGTGGAGGTTGGGGAGTTTGTTGAGCCTGTGACACGAAAACGATTGGGAGAATGAGTGTGGAAACAAGTGCGAACAGTTTTAATCGACGCACGCGTGACAATCCCTCCATGGACCTTAATATTAAGAACGTCAGGCTAACGCAAAGCTATCCCCGGTGACAAACTTTCCGAAAAAGATTTCGTCAAGCTGTCGATTTCCTGCTCCCTGGTTCGATTAGTTAGTGAAAGAGCGTAGTGCTCAAGAATTTTGCAAGCATAAAAGGAGAAATTCTTATGTCAGCAACGAATCCGACCCGCACGCAACCCCAGCCGCAGAAGATCACGACGTTCCTGTGGTTCGACAACAATGCCGAAGAGGCAGTGAATTTTTACGTCTCCGTGTTCAAGAATTCGAGAATCGTGGGCACATCTTATTACAGTGACGCTGTGCCCGCTCGAAAAGGATCGGTCATGACGATCGAGTTTGAGCTCGATGGCGAGCGATTCACGGCGCTGAATGGTGGTCCAACCTTCAAGTTCACTGAAGCGATTTCACTCGTGGTCCATTGCGAGTCGCAGCAGGAAATAGATTACTTCTGGGAGAAACTTTCCGACGGCGGGCAGCAGGTCGAGTGCGGCTGGCTCAAGGACAAATTTGGATTGGCATGGCAGATCGTTCCGAATTACCTCCTGGAGCTGCTCACGTCCGGCGACCAGACCAAGACTGACAGAGTGATGCGCGCAGTGATGTCGATGAAGAAACTCGTCATCGAAGATTTGAAGAAAGCTGCGGAAGGCAATTAGAACGAACATCAGTTAACCACAGATTACGCAGATTCTTCCTGAAGGATCGGTGTAATCTGTGTAATCTGTGGTTGAGGTTTTGTAGTCATGAAGGGCTTCTCGCAGAACCAGAAGAACAGCCACGCAAAGATTATCGTCGCCGGAATTATCACCATCCACACGTTCACGAGTTGTAACCAGGTGGGGTTGGTCCAACGCCACGATTGCATGATCACGAGTTCGTGCGTCAGGTAGATCGAATACGAGAAGATACCGAGTGTTGAGAAGAATGACACCATCGACGGCAGCTTCGCTTGGCGCAACCAACTGTTTTCAGCGAGCACCGTTCGATTCACGACGATGAAGAACCCGAGACCCCACAGCGGGTGAATCAAGAACCAACTCGTATCGTGCAGCAGCGTGTCTTTGCTAATCGACGGTAAGTAAGTTGATAGCGCCGAAGCTGCCACGATCAACACCGTCGCAAGACGCAGGTCACGTGACCAGCCACGCAGTTTCACAAGCCCAAACATCACCTCAACACCAATGGCGCCGAGCGCCCACGTAAACCAGTGCGACGCGGCCGCTTCAGGTACCGGAATGCCGAAGCCGGTTTTTAACCAGACGAGGTGACTAAATCCCATCCAGCCGAGTCGCGCCAAAAGACAAACCGCAAGTGTGACCCCCCAGCCCCAGCGAATCCGGATGAAGAGCAAAAGGAAATAAGCGAGGTAGAGTTGTTCTTCGATCGCGAGCGTCCAGAACACGCCGTTGATCGTGTAGCACGTATTTGGATCGAGATTGTGCAGCATCAATAGATGCATGCCGAGATCGTAAAAGAAGAATTGAGTCAGGTTGAGACCGACAGTCGCCGCCGTCAGTAGCATGAAAAGAAGCAGTGCGATGAGATAAGGCGGATAGAGGCGGCGAATTCTTCTTTTCCAGAACGAGATGAAGCGAATCTCGGGTTCAGTGCCCGCCGCTTTGGTCCTGGCCCATTGCAGGTGAATACAGAAGCCGGAGATTACGAAGAACAGGAAAACGCCGATGTAACCGAACGAGCTCGCGAATTGGACGAGGCGAACCGGGTATTGAAGGACGTTGTTCGGAAGAACGTGCGGGCCTTGTACGACGGCGTGATAAACGACTACGCCCAGAGCGGCGGCGCCTCGAAGCGCGTCGATGCCACGCAGGCGTTTTGGGGGAGTGGTCATTCAGGAGTTCTTCTCTGCCTGCTCTGCGGCCCTCTGCGATCTCTGCGTAAAATGGTTTACTTTTAACGCAGAGATCGCAGAGGACCGCAGAGGACACAGAGTTTTTATTTAAGCCGAAACTAATGACGGCACGTCGATATTGTACTTCCTGATCTTGCTGTAGAGGCGCGGCCGGTAGATCCCCAGTAGGTTTGCCGCTGCCTGCTTGTTTCCCCCGGTTCGTTGCAGAGTACGTTCTATAACAAGCCGCTCGATATCTTCAAGCGTCATGTTGGGTGGCACGTCCCAGGTGACGTTCGACGACGTCCCCTCGGGAAGAGTTCCGTTATCGAAAGGTAGATCGATCGGTTCGATCTGTTTGTCTTTCGCCAGCAGCACCGCGCGCTCGATTACGTTCTGCAACTCACGCACGTTGCCGGGCCACGTGTGACTAAACAACCTCTGATAAGCAGCCTGCGAAACGCCCGTGATCGGCCGTTCATACTTCTGCGCGTACATGTGCAGGAAGTGCTCAGTCAAAAGCTGAATATCTTCACTGCGCTCACGCAGCGGCGGCACATGAATCGTGATCGTGGAAATGCGATAGAAAAGATCGTCGCGCAACAAGCCGTCGCGAATCGCATCCGCGGGCGGACGATTCGTCGAACATACGAGGCGAAAGTCAACAGCGTACGTCTTTTCCGATCCGATCTTGCGATAACTTCTCTCCTGCAACACGCGCAACAACTTCGGCTGCAATTCGATCGGCATCTCCGCAATTTCATCAAGCATCAACGAACCGCCTGCCGCATGTTGGACCAGACCTTCCTTGTCCGCATGCGCGCCGGTGAATGCGCCTTTCGTGTGACCAAACAACTCCGACTCGATCAACTCTTTCGGCAGCGCCGCGCAGTTAACTTTGATGAACGGCTTTTTCGAACGCAGTGATTGATAGTGAATCGCGTTGGCGATCAGTTCCTTGCCAGTGCCGGATTCACCGACGATCAGCACGTTTGCGTCAGACTTCGCGACCGACTCGATCGTTTCGTAGATCGTCTGCATCGGTTTCGACGCGCCGATGATGTTGAAATACTCTGCGCGCGTGGAGAGTTGCCGTCGCATGTTCGCGGTTTCCGCAACCAGCTCGCGACGTTCGAGCGCTTTCCCTACGAGTGGTTGCAGCTCTTCGAAATCAAACGGCTTCTCGACGAAATAGAACGCGCCGGCCTTCGTCGCCTCGACGGCTTTTTGCACCGAGCCATAACCCGTCACAACGATTACTTCAGTTGTCGGCCGCGCATCTTTCATGTGACGCAGCACTTCCAACCCGTCCATGTCCGGCAGTTGTAAGTCGCAGATCGCCAGGTGATGTCCACCCTGGTCAAACAGCTCAATGGCGGCTGCACCAGTTGAAGCAGTGTCGACAGAGTAACCTTCCTCGACGAAATTCTGCCGTAGAGAATCGGCCATCGTTGGTTCGTCGTCT
>DATEWS010000267.1:0-9145 GCA_035257785.1 Pyrinomonadaceae bacterium | reverse complement strand
TTGTCGCACAGAGCACATGTTCTTCGGCGATCAACGACTCGCGGCGATGCGCGAGATGATTCTTTCAGACGGGCAGGGTGCGCGCGAAAAAGCGCTCGAGAAGTTGTTGCCGCTCCAGCGCGGTGACTTTATCGGCATCTTTCGCGAAATGGCCGGCCTGCCGGTAACGATTCGACTTTTGGATCCGCCGCTTCATGAGTTCCTGCCGAATGCGGAAGAGTTAGGTAACGAGCTCGCCGAGTTGAAGATGAAGTTGAAAGCGGCGGCGACGTTGAGCGACATGGACCACGTGCTCGACGAGATCGATCACAAGCGAGCGTTGCTGCGCCAGGTCAATCGCATTCGTGAAGCGAATCCGATGCTCGGGTTTCGCGGTTGTCGTTTGGGATTGTTGTTTCCGGAAGTGACGCGCATGCAGTGTCGCGCCATCTTTGAAGCTGCGTGTCAGGTTCAGGGCGAACGCAAGAAACTTGAGCTCGAGATCATGGTTCCGCTCGTATCTGTCAGTGAAGAGTTGCGGCAGCAGGCAGAGATGATTCACGAAGTCGCGCGGCAGGTGATGGGCGAGCATGGTATGTCCATCGAGTATATGGTCGGCACAATGATCGAGTTGCCGCGCGCGGCGTTAATTGCCGATCGCATAGCGCAGTACGCGCAGTTTTTCTCGTTTGGTACGAACGATTTAACGCAAACGACTTTTGGACTGAGCCGCGACGACTCGAGTCGCTTTTTGCCAAACTACATCGAACGCAAGATCGTCAGAGACGATCCGTTTCAGGTGCTCGATCGCGACGGTGTGGGCCAACTCGTTCGCATGGGTACTGAGCGTGGCCGCAGTGTGAAGCCAGATCTGAAGGTCGGCATTTGCGGCGAGCATGGCGGCGATCCACAGTCGATCGCGTTCTGTAATGAGATTGGTCTGAATTACGTGAGCTGTTCGCCGTTTCGCGTGCCGGTGGCGCGCCTCGCGGCTGCGCAGGCGGCGTTGAATCCAGAAGAATCGATTAGCGCCCAGGTTTAAGCCGCGGCTTATTTCATTCGCCGATACGCGTACGAGATCGTTTTCGTCCCTTCGCCGCCGTCAATACTCGCCGTCAGCGAATCATCGGCGCCTTTACGATAAATAATTCGTTTCGGAAAATCATGCTGCGGATTTTCAAACACCGCCTCATTCGCCGAAGAGCGCGTTAGTTTGAAGTCAGTCCCGGGACAACGCGCCTTCGGATGCGCAACGTAAAAAATCCCATCGGCACGCTGCTCGATCCGCAAGTATTCAAACTCGACCGTCTTCTCACCCGCCACTGTCCGGCTCATTCCCATCATCGTCGCACCCGCAGCCGTGGTCCAATGCTCCTCAGTCTGCCTCCGCCCACCGGGCGCCGACTGCCAACTCCCCGACATCCACGCCAAATCCGCCAGCGTCGGCGTCTGCATTGATGCGTTATTGTTAACCAACAGGATGAATAGAACTACGACCCCAGCTTTCAGCATTTATCTTCTCCTAACTATTGCAAGATCGGGCCAGCCCCTCGTCCTGATTTCTTCACTTCATACGCGTTCATTCCTTGAAAACAGCAAAATTTCTTCGGCCTTGAATTCAGAACACTAAGAAAGAACATGACTCTAAAAATAGAACAAGTCAGGAAGAGGGGCTTGCCCCCGCTCATTGTTTCTTTTGAAGCCGCTCTTGTAATGCCTTTGACGCATTCAAAAGCTTCTCCGTATCGTCAGGCCACCACCACTCATGATCAACTGGCATCGGTTCATTCGACTCTGAGTGGAAAGCTCTGAAGCTGGACCACTTGTAATCTTTCGCCGACTTAACGAGACGAGCTCTCACAGGATTCGCGTGAATATAATTGATCTTCTGCCAGATCATCCAGAGACTCCACAAAGGCAACGCTTTGAAACTGTCTTGCCAGACTTGATGTATCGAACCATCCTTATCCGGTTTTTTCAGCTTAAAGCGAACATCCTTGGTTATGCGGATTATTCTTGCAGCTAAGAGACTCTTGAGTGTACCTGCAAATCCCTGAATGTTCCCGTCCCGCGGATTAACTATCAGGTGAAAGTGATCCGGCATGATGACAAATACGATTAACTTACTGGGCCAACTGCGCATGAGTTCTGTGCACACTGCAATGAAAGCTAGACAACATTTTTCTTGAGCGAATATCGGAGTCCGGTGTCGGACGATCCCGGTTACGTAGTGCAGAGCGCCAGGAAGATTGAGGTTGTGCCACTTTTTAGTCATGAGGAAAGCTCCGTGAGTAAAAGCTCGACTGGCAGAAGATACAGTTCAAATCAGGAGCATGCAACAGCGGGGGCAAGCCCCTCTTCCTGACTTGTTCTATTCGTACGCGCTCATTCCTTGCAGAAACTCTTAAAATCAATCTCAGGAACTTAGCTAGAACAATCACGAAGAGGGGCTTGCCCCCGCTTGTAAGTTAATGCTTACTGGCTTACTGCGGTGATGAGGCAAAAGCCACGTCGGTGATTAAAAGTGCACCCTGTAGTCGTTCATTGAACGCAAACTGCACTGACCTGACTGCATTGAGATTTACACCACCAAACGCACTCAACGGTACGCGCACCGTGTTCAGCACAACTTTCGGCACTGGTCCCGTGTCGCCTGGCGGGAAGTACAACGCGCCCGAGACGTCACTCACACGCACCGATGCAGATGCACCCGACGCGTCAGTCAGCACAACGCGAAAGTTTTGCGCGAGGCCCGCGAGATTGCGTGCGTCCGCAAAGTTCACACTCACGCGAAACTGAATCGCCTGAAATCCGGAAACATTGCCCAGCACCGGCGGAATGTTGTTTCGGTAGTTTCCGGTGAGGTCATTCCAACCAGTCCTCAACTGAGTCATTCCTCGCGCCGCCGAACGCGCGCTCGGAGTCGTGTGTGGCTGTTGCGCATTGAGTGCGCCAGGCAAACACTTGTTCGCAGGCGGCGCGTCTCCGCCACATAAGTCATACGGCGTGAGTGCAGTCGGAGTTACAGCACCACCAAGAAAGTTGAGCGACAAGTTAGAGTCGGTGAGGAAACGGTTCACATCGAGCCGAATACCCGGAATGTCCGGCGCGTGATACGAGACAAAGAGGTTGTTCGTTTGAGCAGAAGCTGGCGGCGGCGCATCACCAGTCAAGAGCGGGATGAACTGACTCTCACCACCAACATACGCGCGGAAGAACGCGCTCATGTAAGCCAGGCCGGTGCCGCGTTGCTGTGCTTCGGTCAACCGCTGATTGCCCTTGCCGTCGCCACATTGAGAATCAGAACGACCACCCTGGACAAACGCAAACCAATCATTTGTAGCGCCGGGAATGCCACTCGAAGGGCTCCAGATCGTGTTGTAGAAATTGTGATTCGCGCCCATCACGAGCATGTAATGTTTCGGCGCCGGATCACCGGGCACGTTGTAACGAGCGTCGTCGTAAAAGTGAACGCCCTGAAGATCGCTGACGTCGCCATCGCAATAAGGCAGTAGCACGTCAAGCGCAGCGTTGTTCACAACGAAACGATTGAAGTCGACCGGCGCGAGCGGAAAGACGGCTTTGATTCCGTAAGGCGCGCCTAACGAATTATTCAAAACGTAGTGACGCACTACTCCTTCACCGCCGCGCGAGTGACCCATCGTGCCAACTCTCGTCAGATCGAATTTTCCGACGAACTTCGTTCCGAAAGGCGCGCCACCCGTAGTGTTGAATGTGTTCAGCATGTCGAGATGTTTTTGTATCAACTCCGCGCGAGCCAACGCGCCGAGATCAAGCACCGAATTATCCACAGCGTTGACTCCGTTGGCGCTGATCGAAACAACCACATAACCGTGACTGGCAAGCACCTGGGAAACGTAGTCATAACCCTGGTAACTCGGAATCGGTTGGCGTCCATTGGTGCAGGGCCACTGAAGGAACTGACCGCCGGAGCTGAAACAAGTCGCGTGGCGACCGTGTAGAAAAAGGATCACGGGAAATGGACCAGCTGAAAGGTTGGTCGGATAGTGAATGGAAGCGAGAAGTTCAACTGGACCAGGAAGGTCTGACGGTTGAAAGGCCGTGTCGCCGAAGTTGTACTCTTCGCGGGTCACAGCCAAAGGACCGGGAGTGCCGGGATCCTGCGCAAACGCCTCGGGTGCTCCGGTGATCAGGAAAAGGAAAACAGCGATGGAAAGTGTGCGAACGGTTTTCATTAGTTTCCTCCTCCCTGTTTCAACTGGAGCGCTTGCGGAAATTTGCGTCGCGTCTCTTTGTCTTCACCGTAAGAGACCGACACGACGCCGCCTTCACGGATCAAGGAGCTGTCGAATGTGATTGCAGTGACCTGCGACAACGTTTCGTTCTCGATGCCGTTGCCGACGATCTGATCGTCGATCCAAATAACCGCCGGAAGGGCGCGAACGGGGAATGGACCACCCTGCACGCTAACGCGCCAGGCTTTATCAACTGAAACCTGCTGACCGCGAATTTCAACGTTCACGTTTTGCGGAAGGCTCACTTCTTCAACGCGATAACCTGTCAGACGTAGATCACCGTTTGGCCGGGCAGACTTCGCCTCACTCACGAGCTTGCCCGGTAGTTGCAGTAGTTGTTTCAAAGGTAGTTCCTTGTTAGCAGCGGAGTTTCTTTGCGAAAGAGCAGATAGGCCGCTTGTGAGCAGGAGGGACAACGCGACGATCGCGATCGCCACACGGCGATTTATGAAGCTTCGCATCATTAGATGGGTCTCCTTTATACGGGCGAGATTCGATCAAGCGATTAGTTAACCAGTCACGCCTCTGAGAGAGAGGTACGACGGGGGAATTCAGAAACCGGTACCACTAATCTGGGTTGGGAGGTAGTTGTCGGGCTTGAAGCAGGCGATACCTTAATAGCAATCGAAAGCACTGTCAAACTCGCAATGGATAGAAGTATTCAGCCACAATACGGCACATAAAGCACAAAATAAATTTGAGCAAGGCATGGTTTACTGTGTTGTGCCTTTTTGTGGCTGCTGGGCAAGTTGCTAGAATCGATCGCGACAAGTTTAGTCTGATAGGACATCTCGCTTGAGTGAGAATATATCCGTCCCGCGCATTCTTGTTGCCGGCGATGCTGCGGTGCCGACTGGTTTTGCCCGGGTCATAGAAGGCATCCTTAAACCGTTGGACACCAGGTATGAGATTCACCACCTGGGTACTAACTATCACGGCGACCCACACGGCTATAGCTGGAAAGTCTATCGAGCAGATCTTGGCGGCGATAGATGGGGAGCTCGTCGCATCGTTGCGCTGGCCGAGAAAATCCGGCCGCAGTTGATCTTCATCGTCAACGACATCTGGGTTCAGAGTGCATACCTGCAAGAATTGAGACAGGCGAAGACTCTCCCTCCGATAATCGTTTACTGCCCGGTCGATGGCGGCCCAATTGATCCGGAGAGCATCGCGCCCCTGGCAGGAGTGACGCGCTTCGTGGTCTATACCGACTTCGGTAAACAACAAGTCGATAATGCCGTTCAAAAGCAAAAGGAGAGAGAGCCGTCCTTCAACTTCCCACGCGTCGAGATAATTCCTCATGGAGTGGACACCGAAACTTTTTATCCGCTCCAAGGCAACGGCGAACATATCTCCGGGCGGTTGTCCGCAAGAATGCTGTTATTCCCGGATGCGACGGATTTGGATCAGCGCTTTATTGTTCTCAACGCGAACCGCAACCAGCCACGCAAGCGCATCGATACAACCATTCGCGGCTTTGCTCTTTTCGCACAGGATAAACCCGCTCACGTTAAGCTCTTCCTGCACATGGGTGTCGAAGACGTAGGTTGGAATGTAGTTCTCCTCGCGCGACGGTACGGCATCGAAGATCGCATATTGATGTCGAGCCTTGCTAAAACAATTCAAGGAGTTTCTACGGCCCAGCTTAATCGAGTCTATAACGCGTGTGATGTCGGCATTAACACCTCAAGCGCTGAAGGCTGGGGACTTCCAAGCTTCGAACATGCCGCAACCGGCGCCGCCCAAATCGTTCCGCGTCACAGCGCCTGCGCAGAGTTGTGGGACGATGCAGCGGTGATGCTGGAGCCGGCATTCAAACTAATTAATGAAGGAGTATTAACGGATGCCTGGCTGGTGACACCGGAGGGTGTAGCCGAAGCGCTGGAAAAATTATATGCCGATCGAGAGTTTCTAGCGGAGATGTCAGAAAAGGCGTTCCGTAAGGCAACGCGTCCGGAATACCAGTGGGGGAACATCTCGGAACGTTGGAACGCGCTCTTCCAACAAGTGCTTGAATTAGGTGTGTGAAGCATTTGCCGTAACGTCAATCGCTAACGTAACGACGGTATTGTCGGTGACTTGCGGCGACCATGCGATTGCCCAGCCGTTGTCCGGCAACCAGCCCACCGTGTAGAAGCCTATGCCATAAGACACAAAGCCGCTCACCGGCACCGTCACGCTGGAGCCAGATTGATCCATAGGGGCTAACCTGCCTGACCACATGGGCGGAACGGCGGACCCGTTAACGAAACCGCACACAGTAAACTCTAATCCTTGGGCAGGTGTTCCATTGACAACTTCAATTGCCATAGTTTCCTCCGAAAATTTTACTGAAATTTATTGGGAGACTATCGTGGCGAAGGTCGAGCAAAGTGCAACTTCGTTGCGCCTCACCCGTTCAGATAGTGAAAGCCGCGAGAGTATACTTACATTACTTTAGTAAGTCCACAATTCGAAGATCACTCGCCCATATCGCATTTTTTAATCGACAATTTATCTGGCGCTATTTGATCTTGACAGTGTTTCAACAACCCTTCGAACGTATATCCCAGACTCAGTAACAATTTATTCTGATGAAACTCTCCTGAGAGATACTCAACTTTCGCCAGACTGCGCGTGGAGAAAAGTATTTCGTATTCAGAACCTTCGCAATCAATTTTGAGCAGCTTGCACTTGCCAATGCGCAGCGAATCAAAGATGTGGTCCAATGTGTTAGAAGGAATCCCGGTAGTGCGACTGTATTCCAGAGTGCGCGAATAACAGGTGGAACTTCCTGAATTCTGTGGATTCGTAACCATCTCGAGTGGCCTGCCGCTGCCACTGACGCCCACTTGATAAGTGCGAACGTTGGTGATGCCGTTGCGCACGAGGTTTTGTTGGAGCAGTTCGTAGTTTTCGGGAAACGGTTCGAAGGAATGAATCACGACCTCGGGAAAACGGAGTGCAGTGTAGATCGCAAAGAACCCGATGTGAGCGCCAATGTCGATGACCACGTCGCCGGGTTTGAAGTCGATACGCTTGAGACCGTAACAGTCGTCGTCTAATTCCCAGGCGATGATATTCGCTGCTCTGGATACTGGTTTGTCGGCAACGTCAATCGTAAACCCATCGATCACGAAACGTTGCACTTTATCGGTCATATCTCTTGCGCACTTTGCTCCAGTACCACCATTGCCGTTGTTCGATCGGGAGTTGAGGATCCTTTGCCTGCGCCACCGCCGCGACGAACACATCCAAACAGCAAGGATCTAATCGCCGACCGCGTAAGCGACACAACTCCTTATACATTTTTTCCGGACTACGGCGGCGCAGCTGGGCCACACTATTGATTCCGAGCAACTCGAAGTCCTTCAGCATAGCAGGCCCTATCGATACCAGGTCTCTAAGTTGACGTGTTTCAGCAGGCATATAATTTGTCCTCTAGTCTGATTTAGACGAGTCGTACTATAATCAACGGTATGAAGCCTGTCAAGAAGAGAAAGCAAACGATATCGAAGAGCGCCGGACGGGCTAATCAAACTCGTCTCACCATCCCCGATCTCGTAATCCTTAGCCTGTTGGCCGAGGGCCCGATGCATGGATACGAAGTCAATGCGACCTTAGAGGATCGGAATATTCGTGACTGGGCACCCGTGTCACGACCTCAAATCTACTATTCGCTGGGCAAGTTGGCCGAGCTTGGATTGCTACGCGTGAGTTCGAGCGATTCACCTTCGGCCGGTCCCGAGCGGCGAGTACTCGAAACAACCGCGCTCGGCCGCGAACAACTCGCCGACGCTCTTGAAGCAAGAAGTTGGGTTGATAAGAAAGTGCACCAACCTTTTCTAATATGGTTGGCGCTCTCGTGGCAGGCACGTCCGCGAACCTTTCGAAAACAACTGAATGCCCGCAAGAAAATTCTCGAAAAACGACTTGACGAGGAACGCGCGACACTGGAGGATGTTCTAACTGAAGTCGGTCATCCGTTCCATGAAGCCGTTTGGATGTTGGAATTGACAGTTGAACAACTGGAAGCGGAACTTCATTGGGTCGAAAAAATTCTCAAAGCCGCGGATAAGCGCGGACCAGCGCTACACGCGCCAAAAGTAAAAAGCGGCAGGACCTAAGCTAGCCGCCAGTCAACGAAGCTAGACACAATATTTCCGGAGTCCTCTCATGGTGCGTCGAAAATGGATAATACTTGCGTGCGCTGCCGTCCTGGCTTGCACAGCAGTGGTATTCGCCACAGTAGGTTCTTCAACATTCACATCAGAGACAGCGCAAGTCCACGTAGTCAATCACACTGGAGCTCTCGCACTAGTAGGGCAAGAAGTAATCGACGGCAGGACACGCTTAAAGTTCAAAAACATTTCTGCCAAAGATCTGAACGGGTTTGTGTTGAATGTGGCGGACCAGAGGCAAATAGAATTCGATACTACTACCGGAGACCGGGTGATAGCGCCGGGTCACGTTGAGGAAATTGAAATCCCTGGACCATTGCCAAGTATAACTATAATGGCGGTGATGTACGCAGATGGGAGTCTGGAGGGCGACCAAATTACGGTTGCACAGCTCCGGGTCAGGCGTTCTGCTTTGAAGGCGGAGTTGAAACGTATACTTGCATTGGTCGTTGCGGAGGCTCAGTCGCGCGATGCCGACATCCCGGGAGCATTCGACCGCATTGAATCAGCTATGTCGAACCTTCCACCGACGGTCGCTAACGAGCACACACCCGAAGCGAACGCGATGCGAGGAGCCAAAGACGATATGGCTCGTCTCCTTGAGTTGATGCGACATAGACAGGAGCAGAACGCACATCTCAACCAGCGCGAGTTGCTTCGCGAGTTAAAAGAGCGGATTGAACGCCGGATCGCCGGTCTATGAGACTGCCCAGAATGCTTCGCGGCAGC
>DATEWS010000266.1:0-3096 GCA_035257785.1 Pyrinomonadaceae bacterium | reverse complement strand
CACGTTCCACATCCGTGTTCCGAATTACGCGCAACGCACGGGCAAACGACTCTTCATTCAGCCGGCGTTCTTTCAGCATGGGGAAAAACCAACCTTCGCTACCGCCGATCGAAAGTATCCGATCTATTTCCACTATCCCTGGTCGGAAGACGATCACGTCGAATTAGAGCTGCCCAAAGGCTTCGCCCTTGATAACGCCGACTCTCCAGCGCCTTTCGGCAGCGCTCCGATTTCAGAGTACAAAGTCAGTATTGCTGCCAGCACTGACGGATCGTTGATGGTCTACAAACGCAACTTCTTCTTCGGTGGCGCCGGCAACGTCCTCTTCCCGGTCACGTCTTATGGTCAACTCAAGGGCTATTTCGACATGCTGCATAAATCGGACAGCCACAGCATTGCGTTGAAGCAGAGCGCTACTACCAATTAAGCCACGGAATCTCGCGAATGAACGCGGATCATTTCTACTGGAGTTCCAAAATGAAAGCATTGCTAATCGCGCTCGTTGGTCTCGTTATGTTCGCAGTGCCCACAAGTGCGGCGACGGGGGATGAAACTCCTCCATGGGTGCAGCAAGCGGTCGCCATCAAGGTTCCGACTTACGATAAAGACGTTCCCGCTGTTGTGTTGGTTGATGAACAAACGACCACGATCGGCTCCGATGGAAAAGTTAACGAAGTCTACAACTTCGCTGTTCGTATTCTGCGACGTGAAGGACGTGACTATGCTGTGGGCCAGGTGGGCTACATTCCGGATATCGGGAAAGTAAAAGAGTTTCGCGCGTGGTTAATTCGACCGACAGGCGAACCGAAACGCTATGGCAAAGACGACTTTATTGACGTAGCCGGCGATCTCAATGATGTTTACAACGAGTATCGAGTGCGACGTGTCTCCGGTGCCGACGATGCCGATACCGGCTGCGTTTTTGCTTACAGCTATACGCTCGAAGATCGCTCAGTTTTTACCCAGTCAGATTGGGCGTTTCAGAGTTCACTGCCGGTGATCAGTTCACGCTACAACCTCACGCTGCCCGAAGGATGGCGCGCGGAAGCAGTGACTTTCAATTACCCCAAAATTGAACCGCGAGTTAACGGCACGAATTACTCGTGGGAACTCTCAAACTTGCCGCCCGTTCCTGATGAACCATTGAGCCCGAGTCTCAGTAATCTCGTTCCGCGATTGGCAGTGAGTTATTTTCCGCCGGCGAATACGTCGACGCTCTCAATCAAGACGTTTCAAAATTGGGCGGACGTCGCCACGTGGATGAGTGAGCTTGAAGATCCACAGGTGGTTGTCGATGACGCGCTCGCACGCAAAGCTTACGAGCTCACGGCGCTCGCGAAAACCGAGTTCGACAAGATCCGCGCGATCGCGCAGTACGTTCAGAGCATTCAGTACATTTCGATTCAAACCGGTATCGGGCGCGGTGGTGGTTATCGACCGCATGCTTCGAATGAGGTCTTTGCAAAGTCGTACGGCGACTGTAAAGACAAAGCGAATCTCATGCGCGCGATGCTCAAGGTTGTCGGGATCACGGCGATTCCGGTGAGTATTTACTCAGGTGATCCGACTTACGTGCGCGCGTCGTGGCCGTCGCCGCAACAGTTCAACCACTGCATCATCGCAGTGAAGGTGAGCGAGCAAACTCAGGCGAGCACGGTCATTCAGCATCCCACGCTTGGCCGTCTGTTGATCTTCGATCCGACTGACCAGGAAACGCCCATCGGCGATCTGCCGTTTCATCTTCAGGGCAGTCTCGCCCTCATCGATTCGAAGTCTGAAACTGAGCTCGTGAAAATGCCGATCACTCCGCCGGAGATGAATCAGCTCGAACGTACAGCGACGCTGGAATTGCAGGCGAATGGCGCTATCGCCGGTCAGATCAAGGAGATGGCAAATGGACAAACCGCCGCGACATTTCGCACGCAGTTTCGTCGCCTGTCGAAACCGGAATACACCGGCATGATCGAGCGCTGGCTCACGTCAGGCGCGACCTCGGCAAAGTTGAACAAGATGGAGCCGTCCGATAACGCTGCTGATGGTCGATTCACGCTGAACGTTGAGTTCAGTGCGAATCAGTATGCGCAACTGATGCAGGATCGGTTGTTGGTCTTTAAGCCAGTCGTGGTGTCGCGGCGTGAAGGTTTGGCCTTAACTGCGCCGACACGCAAACATCCGGTCGTGCTGCGGGCCAATGCTTACTCTGAGACGGTGCAGGTGAAGTTGCCGGCTGGGTTTACTGTTGACGAAGTTCCGGACGCCGTGAAACTCGAGACACCGTTTGGATCATATGTGACGAGTTACGAAGTGAAGAACAATCAACTCGTGTTCAAGCGCACGTTGTCGCAACAAGCGACAACCATCGCACCCGCTGATTATGAGAAGGTGAGAAAGTTCTTCGAGAGCATCCGTGCCGCGGAAAATGCGCCGGTGGTCCTGGCTCGACAGTGAATTTTTGCCGCGGATAACACGGAATGAAATCCGGATTTTTTCCGTGTTATCCGCGGCTACTAATTAACTTCGCGATTGCGAATGCGGCGCCGGCGGCAAGGCTTCCAATTAATGCAGTCTGAAGGGCGCTTCGGACCGGGCGAGTTCCCGTGAAGCGCCCTTTTACAAATCCAAAAACCAGCAACGCGCTCAACGTAAACCCAACCGAATAAAACAACGCCTCTGTTGTCGTGTGTGAGAAGAAATACGGCGCAAGTGGAATTAGTCCACCCGCAACGTAAGCACCAGCGATCGTCAGCGCACTCCTGAGCGCACGACCGGGTTCAGGTTTTTCGAGCCCAAGCTCGAAACGCATCATGAAATCGACCCAGTTTCGCGGCTGACGTTTCAACGCCTGAACGATGGGCCACGTTTCTTCTTCATTCAATCCGTAAGCCTGAAAAACCTCCGCGACTTCGCGCATCTCCTCATGCGGGATCTCAACCACTTCACGCTTCTCGCGCTCACGCTCTTTCGCGTAGTGCTCGGCGTCGCTCTTCGCGGCCATGTAACCGCCGAGTCCCATCGCAATCGATCCGGCGGCGATCTCAGCGAGACCGGCAGTGACGATGATCGCGTTGTGTTCGATCGCGCCTGTCAAACCTGCCG
>DATEWS010000265.1:0-7039 GCA_035257785.1 Pyrinomonadaceae bacterium | reverse complement strand
CAGTGAGTGTATAAGCGATTACGCACAGCACCAGCGCGAGAATCAGGGCGAAGGTGAACGCGATCACCATCCCGAGGATCGACGCCACTCTGTTCACAACCGCCTTCGAGGAGCGCAAAGAGTTGCGCAATAGTCGCCACTTAAGCCAGATTAAGGTGCCTAGTTGAGACATCGTTGATGATCCAGAACGCTTACGTCGGACTCGGTTCCAATCTCGGTTATCGCGCCGGTCACTTGTTGCTCGCAGTGCGTGGCATGCTTGACGCTGGTCTGGATGTTATTCGACTATCGAGCATTTACGAAACCGAACCAGTCGAATACGAACAACAGCCTCCGTTTCTCAACATGGTTGCGGAACTGCGCGGCTCGACACTTCCCTCGCCTGAGCAAACACTGGCGCGACTGTTACGCATCGAGTATGCACTCGGTCGCACGCGCGACGTCCGCATGGGTCCGCGCACGATCGATCTCGATCTGCTTATTTTTAAAGATCAACAAGTCGAAACAGAGTTCCTGACTGTTCCGCATCCGCGGCTTGCTTTGCGTCGTTTCGTCTTAGTGCCGCTAAACGAACTCGTGCCGGGCCTTGTCCATCCAGTGCTCGGAAAACCGATTAGTGAATTGTTATCTGAAACAAAAGACACGTCGTCAGTGGCCCGCTGGAAACCGGGCAAATCTGAAGATCCCGCCGATTGATTGTGTAATCCGCGAAGACTATAATGCCAGCACTTGTTATCACGCCCTCGACATTTCCAGATTTCCCGTTTCACTGGCAATTCATTTGTCCACGTCTCGTGGTGTAAAGAGAACTGAAAAATGCCATATTTGAAGCCTGAGAGGCCGGAAAAGGTCAGTGCACCGTCTTTGCGATTAAGCAAACAACGAGGCGAACGTCTCGTTTGTCTGACAGCGTACGACTATCCCACTGCGCGCATCGTTGATGAAGCAGGAATCGACGTGATTCTCGTCGGCGATAGTCTCGGCAATGTCGTTCTGGGTTACGGCAACACCGTGCCCGTCACGCTCGAAGACATACTGATCCATTTGAAGGCCGTGCGTCGTGCCGTGCAGCGCGCGTTGCTCGTCGTCGACATGCCTTACGGATCTTTTCACACCGGTGATGATGACGCCGTCAAAAACGCGTTGCGACTGGTGAAGGAAGGCGGCGCGGAAGCGATCAAACTGGAAGGCGGACATAAACGAGTTCACCTCGTGAAACGGTTAGTTGATGAAGAGATCAGCGTGATGGGCCATATCGGTCTGACGCCACAGTCAATTAATCAACTCGGTGCTTATCGAGTGCAGGGTAAAACACCAAAGACAGCGCAACAGTTAATCGATGACGCAAAGGCGTTGGAAGATGCCGGCGCGTTTGCGGTGGTCCTGGAAGTCGTCCCTCGCGAGATTGCTAAAGTGATCACTGAAAGCGTTAGCATTCCGACGATCGGAATCGGCGCCGGTGTTCACTGTGACATTCAGGTGCTGGTGCTGCACGACATGCTCGGGCTGTCGTTTGGTAAACAGGCTCGCTTCGTTCGTCCTTATGCGAACTTGCGTGAAGTGATGACGGACGCAGTCAGCCGGTACGCGGACGACGTCAGAAACGGCACTTATCCATCCGAAGCGGAGTCGTATGCGCTACCCGCTGAAACTGCGGAGCAACTGCATATCGAAACTTCAGCGAGAGACTCAAAGGCCGAGAAGTCCTAAATCCAACCTCAACTATGGAGATCATCAATCGCCGCCAGCGCATGAGTTCCGTCGCGCGCAAAATCCGCCGTGAACAGGATAAAACTGTGGGGCTGGTGCCGACGATGGGCGCGCTTCACGAGGGACACCTGAGCCTCGTTCGTGAAGCGAGACGAATGTGCGACGTTGTGGTTGTTTCAGTGTTCGTCAATCCGACGCAGTTTGGACCAGGCGAAGACTTCGAACACTACCCGCGCGATCTGACCAAAGACACCGCGCTGTTAACTGACTACAACGTCGATTACATTTTCGCGCCGACTGTCGAGGAGATCTATCCGAAAGGCTTTTCGACTTATGTGAACGTCGAAGGACTTTCGGAGCAACTCGAGGGCGCTTCGCGGCCCGGTCATTTTCGGGGCGTGGCGACGGTCGTGACGATCCTGCTCAACACTGTCAGACCTGACTTCGCGTTCTTTGGTCAAAAGGATGCGCAACAGGCGCTGGTCATTCGTCGTCTCGTTAAGGATCTCGCGTTCGATGCGGAGATTGTTATTCTTCCGATCGTTCGCGAAGATTCAGGACTGGCGATTTCGTCGCGCAATCTTTATCTGACGCCTGACGAGCAGAATTCAGCGACTGTGATTCACAAAGCGCTGGTCCAGGCCAAGACCGCTTTCAAGGAAGGCGAGCGCAACGCGCATCGGATCACGGACGTAGTTCGCAACACGATTGAAGCTGAACCGCGTGCCCGTTTGGATTATGTAACCGTCGCTGACGCAGAGACACTGGAAAAAATCGATCGCATCGACGAGCGGCCGACCCTTATTGCGGTGGCGGCTTACGTCGGCAAAACGCGACTGATCGACAATGTGATTGTGAATAAAGTGAAGAAGAAAGACGTTGCCGTTCCACAGTAAGAAGCACATCGAATTTACCCTCAACGGCGAACAGACTGAGGTCGCCTTCGCACCGCACAAGACGCTGCTCGAAGTTTTGCGTGAGGATCTGAATCTCACCGGCACGAAACACGGCTGCGAGCTCGGCGAGTGTGGAACTTGTGCTGTGCTCGTGGATGGTCGTTCGATTCTTTCGTGCCTGATGCTCGGTCTTGACGCCGAAGGCCGCGACATAAAAACGATCGAAGGCATGGCGCACGGCCCCGAGCTGCATCCGTTACAACAAACGTTCGCCGATCTCGGCGCTGCCCAATGCGGCTACTGTTCACCCGGTTTTCTACTCGTCGCTGAAGAGTTGTTGAAGAAGTCGCCAAACCCGACACGCGTCGAGATTCAAGAAGCCCTATCCGGAAACCTGTGTCGCTGCACCGGTTATATTAAAATCTACGAGGCCGTCGAACTCGCCGCCGCACGAATGCGCGGCGAAGAAGTTGAACTGCCTAAAGAAAGCGTTTACGGATTAGATTAATCTGTGAAATCTGTGGATAAAAACCTTAACGTCGTTGGCAAGCCCTTCCGCAAAGTCGACGCACGCGCGAAGTGTGTCGGCCAGACGAAGTTCGCCGACGACATCGTTCTGCCGCGCATGTTGTTTTGCAAGATGCTGCGTTCGCATCTGCCGCACGCGTTGATTAAGAGTATCGACGTTTCCAAAGCGCTGGCGATGCCCGGCGTTTTTGCTGTTGTCACGGGGAAAGACTTTCCGATTCCGTACGGCATCCTGCCGGTCAGTCAGGACGAGCACGCGCTGTGCGTCGATAAGGTGCGCTTTATCGGCGATCCGGTTGCGGCGGTTGCCGCGATCGATGAAGACGTCGCCTTCGACGCGATGAACCTGATCGAAGTCGAATATGAACCGCTCGAAACGATCTCGTCCATTGATGAAGCCGTGCTGATCGATGAGCCGCGTATCCACGACTACGGCGACAGCGGCAACATTCATAAGAAAGTCTCACTCGAGTTCGGCAACGTCGAAGACGGTTTTGCTGAAGCGGATCTCGTCCGTGAAGATACTTTCTTCTACGAGGGCAATACGCACCTGCCGTTGGAGCAGCACGCTGCGGTTGGGCACTTCGATTCAGACGGAAAGATCACGCTCTGGAGTTCGACTCAAACTCCGCACTACGTTCATCGCGCGCTCGCGAAAGTTCTCGGTTTACCGGCCAGTCACATTCGTGTGATTGCGACGCCGAATGGCGGTGGCTTTGGCGGTAAGAGCGATCCGTTCAATCACGAAGTCGTGGTTTGCAAGTTGTCGATGCTTACCGGACGGCCAGTGAAAGTAACGTTGACGCGCGAGGAAGTTTTTTACTGCCATCGCGGACGCCATCCCGTGTTGATGCGAGTCAAGACCGGCGTGAAGAACGACGGCGCGATCACCGCCATGCATTTTCAGTCGTTTCTCGATGGTGGTGCGTACGGGAGTTACGGAGTTGCGAGTACGTTCTACACGGGCGCGCTGCAAACCGTCACGTATGACGTGCCGCGTTATAAGTTTCAGGGTCTGCGCACATTCACGAATAAAGCTCCGTGTGGTCCAAAACGCGGGCACGGCACACCGCAACCGCGTTACGCGCTCGAAGTCCACCTCGATAAGATCGCCGAACAGCTCGGGCTCGATCCCGTTGAGATTCGACGGCAGCATCTCGTCGCGCCGAATACAGTGACGGCCAACTACCTGCGTATCGGCAGTATGGGCCTGGGCCAATGTATCGAAAAAGTTGTCGAGGGGTCGCATTGGCACGAACGTTTTTCATGGGACCAGGAGAATCGCAAGTTGCCGTTTGGCAAAGGTATCGGGATCGCGTGTAGCTCGTATATCTGCGGCGCCGGGTTGCCGATTTACTGGAACAACATGCCGCAATCGGGTGTGCAACTTCGTCTCGATCGACAGGGCGGCGTTTGCGTGATGTGCGGCTCGACTGACATTGGGCAGGGTTCGGATTCGATACTCGCTTACATCGTGGCGGAAATTTTAGGCATCGATCCGTTTGACATTAGGGTGGTCACAGCAGACACAGATCTGACGCCAGTTGATCTCGGCAGCTATTCGAGTCGCGTGACGTTGATGACTGGTAATGCCGCGATTCAGGCCGCCGAGCGAGCGCGTGAACTGCTGGTGATGGCGGTTGCGGAGAAACTCGGCGTTCCGATTGAGAATCTTTCACTTGCCGAAAGGCGTGTGTTTGATGTTGAGAATCCCGAAGTTGGGGTTGCCTTTGCGGAGGCGGTCGTGCTCGCGGAGTCAAAGTTTGGAACGATTGGCACGGTTGGTTCTTATAAACCGCCGAGTTCACCGGGTAAATACAAAGGATCTGGGGTTGGACCATCACCAGCATACAGCTACTCGGCTGCGGTTGCTGAAGTCGATGTAAATCCCGACACGGGTATTGTGGTAGTCGAGCGCATTTGGATCGCGCACGACATTGGCCGCTCGATTAATCCCATGCTGGTGATGGGCCAGGTTGAAGGCAGTGTTTACATGGGACTCGGCGAGATTCTGATGGAAGAGATGGCGTATCGCGAGAATCGCAACGTCGTGCACAAGTTTCCGTCGCTGCTCGAGTACAAGAGTCCGACGACGATGGAGATGTGCGACGTCAAAACGTATCTCATCGAAGACCCGGATCCGAATGGACCATACGGTGCGAAAGAAGTTGGGCAGGGGCCCTTGTTGCCGGTGCCACCGGCGGTTGCGAATGCTGTCTATAATGCAGTGGGAGTGCGTATCGATGAAGTCCCGATCACTCCTGAAAAAGTGTTACGAGCGTTAAAGGACAAATCTCGCGGGCGCCAGGGCCGCTTCGGCCCCGCCTCCGTCCCCGCTGTCGACTGGCCCGATCCGCTGCGAGTTTTGACGCCCGCCGAAGGAGGCGACGGCAGCGAAATGCCACGTGTCGCCGTGCATTCTTAGTAGGGTTCTGGGAATATATTGATATGAAGTTGCCTAATCCTCACAAGGCAGTGGTTGAAATTGCAAAGCTACGCGACTATAGCTTGAATGTCGATCATCCCGTTGGCAGACATAAAGCCAGAGTGTTTAAGGCAGCACTTGGGCTAACGGTGCAACAGGCTGATTGGCTACGTAACCGAGCGCTTGAACTTGCCGTCACAGGTGAAGCTGGACCAGGCTTGACCTCAGCATTTGGCGACACGTATGTAATTGACGCCAGGATCACTTACAAATGCAGAACAGCCTTGGTCAGGTTCTCTTGGATAGTCGAATTCGGGACCGACTTTCCACGCCTGACAAGTTGTTACGTAAGATAGGGGTCAATATGGACGATATTCATGAAAACGACGTTGTTGCATTACTTATCGACCTACCTGAGTCAGGTCTGCACCGTGGCGATATAGGTGCTGTAGTACACGTCTTTGATACTACTGAAGATCATCCGCCGGGTTTCATGATTGAATTTGTTGATGAGTCAGGAAGAACTCAGGCTCTGATTGACATCGTGGATCCGTCTTGGATTGTAAAGCTGAGATTTCGGCCGGTTCAGGAAGCTGCATAAAGAACATTATGATGCGGCTGCCCAAATTTGAATACCGTGTTCCGCAGACGATCGCGGAGGCGGTGAGGATTATGGGTGATGTCGGCCCTGCGGGGCAGTTCGTCGCCGGTGGCACGGATCTATATCCCAATATGAAGCGCCGCCAGCAGATACCGCAGACTGTCATCTCAGTGATGCGTCTCGCCGAACTGAATCAGATCACCGGCGACGGCCAGAGCGGCTTGCGCATCGGCGCGTCGGTAATACTGACCGACATCTGCGAACATCCGATCATCAATCGCGACTATCCCGTAGTCGCGCGCGCTGCGCGCACAATCTCAACTCCCATACTGCGAAACATGGGAACCATAGGCGGCAATCTACTACTCGACACTCGTTGTAACTACTACGATCAGAATTACGAATGGCGCAAAGGTATTAACTTCTGTCTCAAAAAGGACGGTGACGTTTGTTGGGTCGCGCCCGGCAGTTCCAAATGTTGGGCAGTACAATCATCAGACCTCGTACCCGTGATGGTAGCCATCGGCGCGAAGTTGAGATTCGCTTCGACCCTCGGCGAACGGGTCGTCGATGCGGCAGGCCTGTACAACGACGACGGCATTGATTACCTGCACAAACGTCCTGACGAGTTGCTGGTTGATATTCAACTACCGCCGACAAACGGCTGGCGTGCTTCGTATCAGAAACTGCGACGTCGTGGCGCTTTCGATTTTCCAGTGCTGGGCGTAGCAACGTGGATCTCAACCGAAAACAGCGCTGTTAAAGATGCGCGCATCGTGCTCGGCGGCATCGCGCCCTCTCCAGTCGAGGTAAAAGAAGCTGCCACTGCGTTAATCGGAAAACCCCTCTCAGACAATCAGATTCAAGCGGCTGGCGAAG
>DATEWS010000264.1:0-5898 GCA_035257785.1 Pyrinomonadaceae bacterium | reverse complement strand
ATCGCGTCGTCACAGTGAAACTCGTAGACAAATCGCTTCTCGGGCGGCGCATCCTGAACCGCATGCGACAACGCAAACTCGAGCGCTGCTGCAAACCCGACGTTCTGCAAAACTGACGGGCTCAAATCCTCGCAAATACGTCGCACCTCCTGTGAAATCACTTCGATTTCACTGCGCAAAGCCGCACTCGGATTGGCCTCACCGTTTGTTTTGATCTGATCGGTCAGCAATGCGAGGTGACGAAGATCAGCGAGTGTTTGATCGTGCAGGTCGCGTGCGATCCGGCGTCGCTCGCGTTCGGCTTCATTCGCGAGGTTGAGTCGCGCGCCGGCGAGTTCGCGGTTCGCGTCGACGAGCGCGGCGCTCGTGGCTACGATTCTTCGTCGCTCGAGTATGGCCCATAACAACGCGAGTAACGCGAGTGCGAGGAGAATCGCGAGCGCGGTAGAGGTCCACGGGAAAGGTGCTTTCGCCACCGTGAACGAGAAACTCAAAGGCTCGGAAGATGTGAGATCTTTCGTAAACGCTCGCGCCGTCACTGTGTACGTCCCGGGCTTCAAACCCTCCATTGTGAACTGCGATTCACGCGAGAGTTTTTGTTTGATCGATTGACCCTTGCTATCGATCAACGTGAACGCGTATTGAAACTGTTCCGGGAAAGTGCGGCTGCTGATCGCAGTCACGTCAAGCAACAGACTGTTCTGCGGGTATTCAAGATTCAGTCCGGCTTGCAGTTCAGAAGGCGCATGTACTCGTTTACTTAGTATGCGCGTCACGGACAGTGTTGGCTGTAGTTTCCCGGGTTCATAACGCGCGACGCCGCGACTGGTGCCGATCAATAAAACTTCACGACCATCTGCTTTGCGTTCCGGCGATACAGCAAAGACATTTTGCGAAAGCAGTCCTTGTTCGGAATCGAGTTCGGAAACGATTGGTCCAACTACGGGATCGAGCAGAACACGCAGCAGGCCGTTGCCACGCGTGCCGCACCAGATTTCGTTTGTGTTCTCTGACTGAATCGCGAAGAGAACGCGAGCGTCAATGTTTGGAACGATGACGTTGCAAGCACCGTCTTTGCAGAGAAAGATGCCGGTCGCAGTGCCGAACCACAGCGAACCGTCAGCTGTTCGCGCGATCGATCTCACTGCCGCGCCTTTTAGATTCGAAAATGCGGGTTCGTCCCGAATCGTTTTCCCGTCTGACGCAAACACGCCGTCTCTGTTAGTTCCGATTAGAAGTCGTTCTTCGCCGTCTGCGAGTAGACTCAATACTTCCCGCGCGCTGCCAGGGGCGTTGGTCCAACCAAGACTGCTTCGACCGCCGTCGACGCGTTCGACGCCACGGCCATAGATCGCGATATAGGTACCGCCGCGAAATTGAGTGATCGCACGCACACTGCCCGCCGCATCCGTGCTTCCCGAGCCCGTTTCGACGCGCGTGAAAGCCTGTTCTTCCAAACGAACAGTTTGCTTCGGCGCGAGGTAAAAACCACTTGCCGAAGCGACGAGCAGTCGTTGCGACTTGTCTTCCGCAATCGCGTAGATACTGTTGCGGCCGAGAGCTGGAACTGAGTTCCAGGTTGACGTTGAGTCGTCGTAAACAAACAGCCCGCGATTAGTGCCGACAACGCTTCGGCCGCTGCTGGTCTGGTAAAGCGATCGGACGTAGTTCGTGTCGGGGCTATCGCCAATCGACTCAACACGCGGCGCGAGCGGATCGTAGCGACAGACTCCACGATCCGTTCCGAACCAGATAACACCCTCGCGATCGACGAAGATGGCGTAGACGTGATCGGAACGCAGCCCGCCCGCGGTGCCGTCAAACGTGAAGCGCTGCACTTTCGCTTTTGAAATGCGAAACACCCCGCGGCCGTCAGTGCCGACCCAGATTTCATTCCCGATCAGTCTCAACGTCATCACTGGACCAGTCGGCGCGTCGTTACGTTTGAGACCGGCAGGTTCGTTGCCTGAGAGCGTTGCGGGCTCTTCTTTTTTCGCTTGCGCGCCCGCCCACAGTTTGCCTTCCTGGTCCAACTCGAGCGCGTTAACGGACGGAGCAGCCGGTCTCGTCTGGCCTTCTTTGACGGCGCCATTGGCGATCTCAAGGACGCCGCGACCCGACGTTCCAATAAACGTGTGACCATTGGCGGCAGCGATGCTCGTGATTGACAGTGCACCAGGATGATCACGATCGCGGTTGTCGAGTGGTTGGTTCAGCAGTTCGCGCGCATCGATCACAGTGCGGTTTACAGTCGTCGTTTCACTGCCCGTAATGCCTGACGAGACCACGGTAGCGACGACGCGTGCGCGACATTCATAAACGCGACCCTGCTCAGTGGTCATCAACACCGAGCCGGACGGATCGTTGATGATCGCGGTGATTGTTTGGCCGGACGTCTCTTTCACTTTGATGAACTCAGTGCCATACAAGCGCGTTGCGCCCGCGTCAGTGCCGATCCACATCGCACCGTTCTTATCTGTTAGCAATGAAAGGATGCGGCCGGTAGGAAGTGCGAGATCGTTGATCGTTTGCGTTCTGCGGCCATCGAATTTTGCGAGACCGGTTTCAGTGCCGAACCACATCGCGCCATCGGGTGTCTGTGTGATCGCGCGAACGCGATCCGATGGCAGACCGTGAAAGAGCGTGACAGCGCCCCACTGATGCAAACCGGTGATTGGTGTTGGCGAAGGTGATGGAGACGGCGAAGGCGAAGGTGAGGGCGATGGTTGCGGCTGTGCTTCGCCAGTTTGTGAGGAAGCAGCAGGCAGGAGCAGGGTGCCAGCCCACAAACAAGCACAAAAAACACAAACAACTCTCCAAATCAGTTTTGTGCTTTTTGTGCTGCCTTTTTGCGGCCTCATTTCTTCTTCGGAGAGGCGAGTTCTCGTTTCTGTTCTTCGTTGAAACGTTTCTGGTCCTTCTGAAGCCACGCTTCGAGATCGTTTGCGGCCTTCTCCAGCTCATCGCTATTCAATAAACCGCGACGCAGTGCTTCGAAAAACGCGCGCGTGCGGATGTTGTAAGCGAGCTTCTCATACGCTTCCTGGTCAGTTCCTTCAGCAACGCTCACGAAGAGTTTTTCATAAAGCGTCGCGAGCCGGCTTTCGACTCCGCGCAGGCTCAACGAACACTTGCGAGCGATGGCCCAGTTTGAAAGACCGAGCGCGAGGTAATAGAGCGCTTCAGCCTCAAACTCCGTCAACAGCGGTCGCTTGAACGAATCTTTGAACGCCGGATCGATCATGTCAGCGCCGTCTTCAAGCACGGCAGCGACGAAACGCAGAAAACGCGATTCGGGATTGTTCTTGTGAATGAAGCCGTAAGCAGGCGGCGGATCGACTGACTTTACAATTTTTCGGATCTCGTTGATGTAGATCTCGTGCGGAAACTGCGTCCAGAAGATGATCCGCGCGGTCGGGAAGTCGCGCCAGATAGCGCGCGCGGCTTTGACGCCCGAGAGTTTTGGCATCTGGATGTCGAGGATACAGACGTCGGGCTTCTCGTCGAGAGCGATCTTCACGGTCTCTTCGCCATCGCCGGCCTCGAATACGGGAACGTGTGTGGGAAACTCCTTTTCGAGAATCTCGCGGAGGTAATGGCGCTGGGCCATGTTATCTTCGGCAATCAGGATTGACATGACGCTTGATGATAATGCGAAATAAACGTCGCGCAAAGGCGTAACCACGGATATCACGGATCAAAGCCACGGATTTTAATTAGAAAGGTGAACTGATGAAAGCATATGCATTCGTACTAGTCTGCCTATTCGCATTTCCAACTGTAACCGCCCAAACTCGTGACGAACGACTCTGGCAGCGCGCGCTTCAGATTCATCGCCGCGCGATCGTGATCGACACGCACAACGACGTCACGACGCCCATGACCAATGACGATTTCGACCTGGGCGGCACTCCCCCAACTCCCTACCGCACCAACATCGAGCGGATGAAAAAGGGTGGCATGACTGCGGAGTTCTTTTCACTCTACGTGAAGCCCTGGTATGTCGAGCACGGTGGCGCCGCGCGCCGCACGTTGGACATGATCGACTCGGTTTATCGAGCGATCGAACGTCACCCGCGCGATCTGATGCTTGCGACTTCAGTCGCCGACATTCGCCGCGCCAAGCGTCAAGGCAAGATCGCGGCGCTGATGGGCATCGAAGGCGGCCACGCAATTGAAGACTCTCTCCCGACGTTGCGTGAGTTCTACCGTCTCGGCGTTCGTTACATGACGCTCACGTGGAACAACACCAACAACTGGGCTGACGCTGGTCGCGGTGAGAAGAAACATCACGGCCTCAGCGACTTCGGCAAGGAAGTCGTCCGCGAGATGAATCGTCTGGGAATGCTGGTTGACGTGTCGCACGTTTCTGACGAAACGATGAGCGACGCACTTGACGTTTCGAAAGCGCCCATCATCGCTTCGCACTCATCCGCACGCGCGCTCAGCGACGTTCCGCGAAACATTCCCGATGACCTCCTGAAACGCATAGCGAAAAATGGCGGCGTGGTCCAGGTAAACTTTTACAGCGTGTTTGTCGACACGAAGACCGTCTCGCCGCAAAGTGAGGAACGCGACGCACGATTGAAAGCACAGCAGGCCGCGATTGACGAGAAGTACAAAAACGATCCGGAAAGGCGTGCGGAAGAGAGTGACAAACTCGAAGCGGCGAATCCGTTGCCGCCGCTGCCAATCTCGAAGCTGATCGACCACATCGATCACATCGTGAAGGTTGCGGGTATCGATCACGTCGGCATCGGCGCCGACTTCGATGGCGCCAACGACATGCCCGAAGGCGCGCAGGATGTTTCGATGCTTCCGAACATCACTTACGAACTGCTGAAGCGCGGCTACAGTGAAAGAGACATCCGCAAGATACTCGGTGAAAACCTGTTGCGTGTGTTTGCGGAAGCGGAGCGAGTCTCGCGCACGATGAGCAAGTCGATCAGCGGCGACGGCAGTACGCGGCGGATAAAATAAAAAAGAGCACGGGCGACGAACGTCCGTGCTCAAAGCAGAAAAGAAGAGAGTTAACTAACTAGCGATTCTGGCCGCCACGATTCTGACTTCCGGACTGTCCGGATTTCCCGGCGCCGAAATCTTCCTCGTCGTCTTCCATGTTTCGCGTTCCTTTTTGGCCACCGAACTGACCACCACTCTGCTGACCGCCACCATGTTGTCCATGTTGTCCGGCTTGTTGACCACCCTGGCCACCTCTACCGGGTGACTGCTGACCAAGGTTCTTGTCCTTCTCGCCGGCACCCATGTTTCTCTGGAGATCGTCGTTCTTCATTCTGTCATCTGCCATGTTTGTATTCCTCCCATTTGCTCGATGATTCATGACTCTACCGGAGCACCAACGATCTCCGGCGAGTTTGATAGCCACCTCTGAACTATCAACAGTCGTGCCAACTCATCGAGACTCGTGTAAACGGGATTTATACGTCAATGAAGATGAAAAGCGAGTTGTCAAACAATACGCCCGGAAATGAAATAGTACACACGCATGGTATTATTTCGGTTTATCAATGACAGCTGCAGGCCTCTACGTTCATATTCCATTTTGTAGCTCGCGTTGTTCTTATTGCGACTTCGCCACGGGTCTTTATCAGAGTGAGCTCGCCGAGCGCTATGTTGCGGCTTTGATCGAAGACATAAGACGATCGCGACAGCGCGGTGCGAATGTCGATACGGTTTACTTTGGTGGCGGCACACCGTCGTTGCTTGCACCGTCACAATTGGATCGCATTCTTGCGACGTTATCTGAGCAGTTCGAGATCGATCCGGGTGCGGAAATCACGCTCGAAATAAATCCCGGCAGCGTAACGCGCGAAAAACTCGACGCGTTTCGCAGTCTCGGAATTAACCGCGCCAGCTTCGGCGCGCAAACGTTCGATG
>DATEWS010000263.1:0-4154 GCA_035257785.1 Pyrinomonadaceae bacterium | reverse complement strand
CCCGCCAGCAGATTCAGCAGCGTCGACTTACCAGAACCACTCGGTCCCATCAACGCCAGAAAATCTCCCTCGTGCAATTCGAGATCGACCTGGTCCAAAGCGACGATTTCAAATCCATCGCGAGTAAAGCGTTTTGTCACGTTGCGAACTCGCACTATCGGTTCAGACATAAGTTTTCATCCTCAAACTATTGAACCTTGACGCGAGCGCCGTCGCGTAACTTTTCGACTTCCGTTACCGCGACTGTCTCGCTGCCACTCAATCCATCAAGCACCACGTAAGCATCACCAGACTCTTCGCCGGTGCGGATCGTTCGTTGCTCGACCCTGTTACCTTTAACGACAAAAACAAAAGCGCCGTTGTCCTTTTTAACGACAGCTGCTTTCGGCACGAGCACCCGAGCGATTGTCTTACCATCACCGGTCGGAGCTTTGTCGGCGAGGAAATTTACGCGCGCATTCATCTCGGGCCGCAGTTGCTCGTTTGGATTCTCAACCTTCACCTTGATCTGAACCGTCGACTTCGCGCGATTCGCCTCCGGCGCGATCTCTTCGATGAAGCCTGAGAACCTGAGATTCGGATAAGCCTCGGGGATGATCTCGGCCCTTTGCGAAGGCTTCAACCGCGCAAAGTCAGTTTGGCTGATATCCAACTCGACTTGCAGATCTGTCAAATCAGCAAGATCGACGACTGACGTGCGCGCGCCCGAACCACCGAATGCAGAAGGGCTAACCATCTCACCGCGTTCCACGATTCGTTCGAGCACTGTGCCTGTCACGGGCGCCTTGATCTCAGTCGCGGCGAGTTGCGTGTTAGCGTAATCGAGCGCTGCTTGCATCTGTCGTACTTCGGCCTCGGCAGCGTTGATGTCTTCCTTGCGCGGGCCAATATCAGTCATGGCACTTGATTGACGCGCTGCCTGGACCAACGCTGCGGCCGTGTCTCTTTGGGCCAGCGCGCGGTCATAGTCTGACTTTGACGCAACACCGGAGCGATACAAGGATTCGGTGCGTTGATATTCAGCCTCGGCGTTCTTCAAGCTGGCTTCCGCTTGTAAAACGGCGGCTTTGTCTTTCAACTTCTCTTCCGGTCGCGAACCCGTGCGCAAACGATCCAGGCGCGCCTGCGCGGCCGAGAGATTTGCTTGTGCCTGGCTTACCTGCGCGCGAAACTCGCTGTCTTCGAGTCGGACCAAAACCTGTCCCTCTTGAACCCGATCACTTTTTTCGACTCCGATCCAGGCGACACGTCCCATTACTTTCGCGCCAACGGCGATCTTGTGATGGGCCACCACGTAACCCGACGCCGACAGCACACTCTCGCCTAACGACGCGCCGCCACTCTCAACTCGAACCTGCGCCACCGAGATCGTTGTCGCCGATGAAAACAGCAACACGTAACCGAGCGCGACGAGCGCCAGCAGTACGGCGATACCGAGAAACAAAAGCTTCGGCGAGCGATTGCCGGCAGCGGGCGCGGGCGCTGCGCCGCGATCAATCTTCAAGCTCCTCAGTCGCTTATTTAGATCTTCCTGAGCGTCTTTTGATTTAGGACTCGTCACCATGTGTTTTTCTCTGCGGCGCTCGGCCGCCCTCTGCGTTCTCTGCATTCAATTGCGCCTTTAACCCAGAGATCGCAGAGGGGCCGCAGAGATATCCTTCAAGCGCGTAAGGCGTCGACGATCTTGAAGCGCGAGGCGCGGATCGATGGCAACAACGATCCGACCAGGCCGATAATCGCGCCGAAGATCAGCGCGAAGATCATCAGATCGAATGTGACTTTAAAGTTGAACGCGATCTCGCTGAACGTTACCCAATTTGAAGTCCCGGTGGAAACGAAATTCAACGGCAGCGCCAGCACGATTCCAATCACTGCACCTATCAAAGCGATCGCAATCGACTCCAAAAGAAACGCAGCGAGAATGCTGATCCGGCTAAACCCAAGCACACGCAACGTGCCGATCTCTTTCGTGCGTCGAGCGACTGCGGCGTACATCGTGTTCATGCCAGCGAAGCCTGCGCCAACCGCCATGATGAACGAGATGAAGACCGCCAATCCCTTCAACGCGCCCGACGCCGTGCCTTGCTGATCCTCGTAGAAGACGCGTTCCGAGACTGCTTTCAAATGCAGTTTCGGATCGTCAGTGATTCGTTTGGTCAGCGCAGTCAAAGCATTCTGATCCTTCGCGCGCAGCAGCGAGGACGAGTAAGTTTCACGCTTCGTGGTACTGGAGAGTGAATTGATGTCAACCCAGATTTCGGACTCAAACGCCTTGCCTGCAGAGTCAAACAAACCAACCACCGTGTAGTCGGTGGTTTGAATGCGAAACTTGTCGCCAATGTCCAGCCCCTGAAATCTTTCAGCGATGCGTTTCGAAACCACCGCTTCCGGTAAACCAGGCTGAAACTCCCGACCGGCGATCGTCTTGTATCCTGATCGCAACTTGAACGACATTGGACCAACGCCACGCACAGTCACGTTCGAACCCTGGGTCATGCCCTTGCGTGCTTTATAGATCAACGTAACGATCTCGGCAGTAGCCAGCGGCTTGTCATCTTCCCGCGTAACTCCGTCGAGGTACATCAGGTCGTTGAACTGTTCGCGCGTCACGGAACTGTTCAACTCGGCCGTACTACCTTCACGCAGCACGATCACGTTGAGCGGTTCGCCACTGCTCGAGAGCGTCAGGTCGATACCGCGCGCGAGCGCCATCACCATCAGGAAGACGGCGACGGTCAGTCCGATCGTGAAAGCAGTTGCAAGAGTACTTCCCTTGCGTACCACGATGTTGCGAATGTTGTACTTGAGCGGTAAGGCCATCTTATTCAGTGCTCCGCAAGGCTTCGGCAATCGTTAGTCCCGAGACTCGATACGCCGAGTAGATCACGCTGATTAGTCCCACGAGGATCGACAAGCCAAACGCCAACAGCAAGGTTTGTCCGGTCGGAACGAAGGAAATCAAATTCGGAATGTAAAGACTCAGATCGATCGAGCGGAAGATCAATACCGCCGCGCCAATTCCGATCGCAGCGCCAATGGAAGCAACTATCAACGACTCGCCGAGAAACAGCGCCGTGATCGTGCCGCGCTGAAAACCGATTGCTTTCAACGTGCCCACTTCCTTCGTGCGTTCGCGAACCGTCATCGCCATCGTGTTACCGAGGACCAGCAGCAGTGAAAAGGTGATTGCGGCCATGATGGCGTAAAGAAACTGTTTGACTCCGCCCATCATTGTCTGAAAACTCAGCGCGAACTCTTTTTCGCTCTCGGTCTTTGTAGGTGCGTCGGTGTTGGCGAAGATCGAGTCGATCGCCTGACCCACACGCGGCACGTCTTCGGCCGTGTTTGCAAGTATGCTGAACGTGCTCACCTTATCCTTGGCCCATTCGGGCACCAACTCGTTTACATACTCGTGATGAAAGTAGAGCGTCTTCTCGTCGCTGCCGGTGTAAACGCCGCGCACGATGAACTCAACAGTCTGGTTATAAATCGGACTCTTCAACGAGACGCGCTGGCCGGGAGTGAAACCATAAAGCAGGACCAGCTTGCGCCCGACAATCGCTCCCTGCCGGTCGTTAATGAAGGCGTCCCAGTCAGCGTCTGACATTTTTACTTCCGGGACCACTTCTCTCAACTTGCGCGCGTCCACCGCGAAGTTCGCAAAGAAATTCTTCTCGTCTTTGTAGATGCCGCCAAACCAACTGAAGGGCATCACTTCCTTGACGCCGGGAACTGTCTTCATCTTCTGCATGTGTGCCATCGGGATGACGAATCCCAGCGAGACTGCGTGACGCGAGACGAGTCGCAACGGGCTCGACTCCTCGGCGCCGCGGTCAAACTCGGTCAGGATCGTGGCCAAACTGATGATCAGAAAGAGTGAAACAACCAGACTCGAAATGGTGAGCAAGGTTCGTCTCTTGTTCCGCAGGATGTTCTTGAAGATCAACTTAGCAAACTTCATAAGCGGTTCACCTTTTTCTCAGAACTGGCGGCCGGATTATCCCTTAAATGATGGCTGGATCTACTACGTTGGGCACTAACGATACGTTTAACTATTTTACGGCGCAAGCGGAAAAAAGACCCCAGCCAAAGGTAAGTCGAATGGCGAGTGTCGAAATCGACAGCCTTTTCTCTGCGGTCCTCTGCGTATCTCG
>DATEWS010000262.1:0-5727 GCA_035257785.1 Pyrinomonadaceae bacterium | reverse complement strand
CAAAGTCAGTTTTTGAACTTTTGTGCCTTTTTGTGGCTCACTCTCATCCGTGGCTAACGTTCCAACCCGGCTTATAGCGGGCGGTCAAAGCCAATCCGAAGCTGATAATGAGTATAAAGGTTGCCATAAAAGGCCAGATGTAAGGCAGCGACGTCAAAAGCACCCAAAAACTCGTCCCCAGTAATAACGCTACCGCCTCGGAATTCTTAGCAACAGAGACATATTTTCTTTGCAGGAACCGGCCCGTTGCGGCGTAGAGGATAACTCTGCCAAACAGACCAGCCACGATCAGGAAGAGCAGCGCCAGCAAACCGACGAGGACGCCAATCGTTTCGGGGAGAACGGACAGTGCCAAAGGCACGCCGCCAAATATCACTACCACGCCAATCAAACCGATCACGGCCACACGCAAACTCGTTAATTGTAGTCGCGCGACGCCGCGGCTGATCGTGTTTGGCATCGCGGCTGTGAATCCCATTGAGACGAGGAACCAGAATAATATGACGAGGAAACGCGTCCCGAGATAAGTTGGCGTCCATCGCGGACTGAATAGCCCGGTCGGATTTCTCATCATGTCCCGCAGTTCCTGTTCGTAACCCGCATACATGATCGTCTTTGCGTGAGGGGTGCGGTTCGGGTGAGTGTCTTCGGCGTGATAACTGCCGCCGATCACGATCACGTCGCCACCGATTCGCGCTCCAGCTTTTTGAATTACTGAACCCCCGATCGTCGCGACATCGCCCTCGACCACGCCTTCGACAATCACGTCACCGCCGAGGGACATCGCTTCCTTCACGCTGCCCGTTATGCGAACGGAATTTCCAAGTCCAAATGCTTTGGCTTGATTGACGCCACTTACCACTTGAACTTTTTCACTGGCGGCATCCTGAGCACTGACAACACCGACTAGCAACAAGATCCAAACCAATAAGGCTGCAAGCCGGTTCAGATCCAACTTTCGGGTAGTGATTGGGGAAGTGGTGAGTACAACTTGTGAACAACTGCTGACCATGCCCGCGGCAACCCCCTTTTTATTCGGTTGCACCCGAGCGATGATAGTTTGAGATCAAGCGGGAGAGAATCAAAACACCAAAGGCAAGCAGGCCCAGCACGGGCCACAGCGAACCAGTTTCAACGATGACCCTGCGACCCAGAAATCTGATGACTACAACCAGACCCGTAGCGGCGTCATATACAGTTGACGCGAGCAGGCCAAGCACGGCGAAGATCTTGCTGACCAGTTTCTCGCTAACCTGCAGCAAGATATCGCGAGCAGCAGCGCCGGCAAGCGCAAAGCCGGCTAACGCCAGGACCAAACAAATCGCGAGCGCCTTTCGGTTTTCGGAACGTGTCCGAACGCCGCTCATGTCGCTCGTGGCGCGAGCAGCAACACGGCGAGAGAAATCTGCGGGTACCGGCATCTCTGCGCTTCTGGTGTGTAACACCGAATCCAGCTCACAAACAAAAAGACGATGAGCCCGCAATTCAAACTGACAATCAGCGCAGTTTTTTAGATGCTCTTCCAAACGGAGCGTGAGGTCCGCGTCCAACTCTCCATCGACGTAAGCGCCGATCAGGTTCTGGTCGCAAATTTTTAGGTGAGCTATTGCCGTTGCGCTCATTAAATTCCGGTGATGCCCCTTTCGATAAACTGTTGCCGCATCATCTCGCGCGCGCGAAAGAGCCGGTTCTTGACTGTGCCGAGGGGCAGGCCAGTCACTTCGACAATTTCTTCGTAACTGAGATCCTGTGAGTGACGCAGAATGATCAACTCTCGATAGTTGGCGGGGAGCGTACGCACCACTGATTCGATCTCGCCGCGTCGTTCCTTACGTTCACTTTCCTGTTCGGGACTCAGGCGAGTGCTCTCGATTGGCAGATCGAATTGATCGCCTTCGGGTCCGACGACGAGGGACTGTTCGCGTGTGGCGTTGCGTCGCAGGTGATCGACGGCCGAGTTGTGTGCGATTTTGTAGATCCAGGTGGAGAACTTGAATTCCTCGCGATAGCGGCGGAGCGAGCTGTAGACCTTGATGAAAATTTCCTGAGTGAGATCCAGCGCCGACTCGTAGTTGCCGACCATGCGATAGACGTAGGCGGAAATGGGGCGCTGGTAGCGCCGGACAAGTTCTTCAAAACTTCCCTCGACGCCGTTGACAGCAGTGGCCACGAGCTCGCGGTCCGAGGCCGCAGTCAGATCTCGCGAAAAGGCACGGGAAACGGAGGAGGCAGCAAGACTCATAATACAGGGGTGTTACGTGCCACTAAATCGGATTGTTTCAGATAAAAATCCGCGTTAATTCGCGTAAATCTGCGGCCTACCAGGACAGGGTTGCAAGGCCGGCCGGGGCGGCGATGGAATCGAAACTGAAGTCGCGGCTGGGTAGCTGTAATCCGAGGTCTTCGGCTCCCAACGGACGCAGGTCGTCGCCCGTGGTTTCGTTGACGATTTCGCCGGCACGTTGCTTCGTAATGCCCTCGCCGATGACCATCAACCGCGCCAGTCCCTGTCCCGCCCCTGTCTCCGGCACACTGCGGTCACGATAGAACAAAAGGAATCGATAAAACTCGTCTTCGAACTCTTCTTCAGTACACGTCACCGTGCGGATAATCAACGGATGCTTGTCGCGAAAGATCACTCCCGTGAATCCCTGGCTCGAGCCGCTCAACAACAACGAATCGCCAGCGGAACCATTTCGCACCAACCACTGCGCTTCGCCCAGATGTCGCGGCAGGATCAACCCCGCGCGCCAGCCTAACGCGTCCAGCACCGCTTCATACTCGGCAAGAATCGCTTTTCTGACGGCAATCACGAGATAGCGATCACGGCCATGCGTGTCCTTTTGAAGTCGATCTTTGGAAATCGAAAGCTCTTCAAGCGTCGCGCCAAAGCCACGCTCGATCTTCCAACGCAACACGTCTTGTTGTTCACTGGCTGATTGCGACTGGCCTTCCATCGTTAGAACGAGTGTTCTCGTAGTTGCCTCAGGCAAACTCAACGACCACCGTTTCTGCCGGAGCAGACCGGCACTCGTGGCGAGGTCCTTCAAGACGGCCGCAAGTTGCGCACCATTCGCGATGTTTGGTTCGTCAAAACTCGGACGAACCAGAGATTCGTCGATATTAAAAGTGGCTGCGCGGCGCAGTTTGCAAGCTGAGCCTCTGAGGCGCTCCAGTTGGACCACTGAAGCGATACCTTTTTCGAGGCCGAGAGCTGTTGCTGGATACCAGGGATCGATGATGCGTGACAGGAGATTAGGCATCAGCAGTTGTTACCATTCGCGATACGAAGTGCCGTCGCTGGCCGTATCTTCGGCAAGACTGTGAACGTCAGTCAAGCCTGTCTCGCCTTCAAGTGAGTTCGGATCCTCGCCCATCTCCTGCTGCCATTCTTTTTGTCCGGTGAAGGGGTCAACCGGAACCTCCCGCATGTAACCGGCGCTGACAAGCTCGTCGAGTGACTGCGGCAGGCGTCCCTTATCAGCCGCAAACTGATCGATCAATGTACGCATCTTGCGCAGATCGTCTTTCAGCACCGCCTCGCGCGTCTGCATGACGGTTTTCTGATACTGCGGCAAAGTGATCGCGGCCAGGATGATGATGATCGAGATCACGATCATCAACTCAAGCAGCGTAAAGCCGGCCGCCAGCAATTTGTTTCCTGTCCGAGATTTACCAATCACTGTACTTCTCCCCGTTCAATGCTGTCTCTTTCGACTTTGAGCGCACGTCAAAAACGTTTTCACCGCCCCATGATCCGGCATCGGCGGCATCGTAACAGGAACGCAGGTCCCACTCAGCTTTGCCCGTCATCGGATCGACAGGCAGACCGCGCATGTAGACCTTTGTTTTGGTTGACACCTGGCCTACCTGAGTTGCATCAACTCCCTGTTGACCGCGCCCGCCCATCGAGCCTCTCGGCACAACATTTACTCCGTTGATGAGCGTCTCGAGATCCGGCGGGTAATGGTCCGGATTGTCAACGCCGAAGATCGTGCAGTCGCTAATCACTACCTTGCTGCGCGGATCGAGAAACGCGTTCTGCTGTTGTTGCGCCTGTTGTTGCGGTGTCAATGCCACACCCGTACAGACCATGCCAACAGTGTCGCGATGAAACTCATCGATCGCGATGCGAATCTGGCGGAGCGTTTCACGAAGCTGTTGCTCGCGTTGGCGCTTCACCGAAACTTTCACGAGGGGCAACACACCGAGGGTCATGATGGTCAACACGGTGACGGTGATCACCAGTTCGATTAGTGAAAAACCTTTCTGCCGCATTTCTTTCACGCTTTCGCTGCCCGCAAAAAAGCACAAAAAGCACAAGTCAGATACAGCGGACGTTTGCGCTTTTTGTGCCCCTTGCCGGCGAAAAAACCATCTACTGCTTGACGGTTGCTGTTCCCTGCACGATCTCCGACGCGATGTCGCGCGCGTCAGTAGCTACAAGGTGCAACGTCTCCTTAACAAAAACCAGCGACGCATTGCCTTCGCCGATGGCTTCGACATCGATGAAGAGCAGTGGTCCAGATCCCTTGAACGATGCTTTCCCGTTAAGACTCGAGATCGAGATCATACACGTGCCCGCCGCGTGATCGATCATAGGTGTAAACAACGGCGCTGTTTCGCCAGAGGCAGGCAGAAGACTGCCTGCACTGAGCGCATTCACCTTCACGACTTTCGGATCGAAGCGCAAGGCCAGCAATGCAAGACTGAGCGGCACATCGGAGTTCAACTGGATTGCGTAACGGCGCTTCTCTCCAACCTTCAACACGTCGGCTGCCGGTAACAAACTGAGCTGGGCCACACGCGCTGGGGCTGTCTTTGTATCAAGCGAAGTCTCAGTTGGTTTCGGTAGTGACGTCAGCACTGCATTCTGATTTCCCGCGGTTCCAGTGTTGACTGTCGCCACGTTTGCTGCCGCCTGATCGCTAATCAACGACTTCGGTGCGGGGACAAAGGATGGCTGCTCCTCGGGAACAGCGGGCTTGTTCACGGCAGTGGTAGTCGTGGTCGCGGGCGGCTTCGCTGCTGGGGTTGCTGAGACTGGTTGGAACGCGAGCGTGCCCGCCGGTGGCGGTAAGTTCACTGGCGTTGTGTTCTGTGCAGCAGTTTCACCACCCTGCTTCGCGAGCGGCGCATCCGGAAGTTGCAGACTGACGTTTCTAGGCAACGAGCGCGCGGCAGCAATCTGCTCCTCGCGATCCGCTTCGCGAATCATTTCCGCGAGTGAACCGGTGGTTGGCGATTGCAGCGTACCGCTGGGTCGCATCTCTTCGTCGCGCGGAGTCACGGCCGGAGCGCGCAAGACGCGTGGCGTGACCGAGATGACGATATCGATCGTTCGATTATCTTTAGTCGGCGAAGTGAACAAGCGTCCGAGGATCGGCAAGCCGCCGAGGAACGGCAGGCCCTGGCGTCCATTAGTCATGATGTCTTGCGAGACACTCGCCAGCATCATGGTGCGATTGTTCTGCACGCGAGCAGTGCCCGTGATCGTGCGTTCAGTGAATGTCGGCGTTAACGAGTTTGCGCCGAGAACATCCTTCGACTCGATGTTCATCTTCACTTGCACGTCGAGATTCGGAAATACCTGCGGCGTGAACTTCAGCGTTAGACCAGTCGGTTCATAGTTGATGACCGGGAAACCGCCGCTCGGGAAACCATTGGTATTGGGTTGCGGGCTTCCGGTTTGAATACCAAACGGATACGCCTGCGCGGTTTGCACCG
>DATEWS010000261.1:0-3909 GCA_035257785.1 Pyrinomonadaceae bacterium | reverse complement strand
TGCCTGCAAACTCTGAATACCCGTCTTGCGCGCAGCATATAACAGAAAATAATTATTGCCCCAATCGCTGATGCCCCACATCCCATGCGGCCACCACGGCAACACTGTCAGAAAGAGACCGATCTCGAAGCAAAGGATGATGTAAAAAATAACGCTAAGTCTTGCTGACATGTAATGCTTATTCCTGCTTCTGCCTCAGTTGGCTCAACTTCTGCGCCACTTCGCGATACGAAACATCGACGCCGTAAACTTCAGTATAAAACTCACGTGCCTGTTTCAAATCACCCAACTGCTCGTACGCTGATGCCAACTCATAACGCAACGCCTGATACTCGTCCTCCGTGTGTCCCGGCGCCTGCAAACCTTTCTTAAACCATAACACCGCGGCTTCCGGCATGCCCTTCTGAATGAAACAGTGACCGAGCATGTTGCAACACTGAAGAAAACGCGAAGTGCCGTCAGCGGCCTTCACCAAACCCGCCGCATTTTGAAACTCCTGGATGGCCTCGTCCATTAGATCCATCTCTTTATACGCCGTGCCCATGTTGTAGTGAGTTTCAAAATCTTCGCGAACCTCGTCACCTTCTTCAGCGACGCGAAACTCTTCAAAGAGTTCCGCCAGCCCGGCATCAATTCCAGCCGCCGCAGGCTTCGCATTGTTGCCGTCATCGCCTACTAAGGTTGCATACGCACTATCGGAGTCGAAGGTTATCGATTCCCGAGCAGGTGTCGCCGGCGCTTCTTCAACGCCTCCAAACTCAAACACAGCAGCTTCCGCTGGCGGCGGTTGTTGATTCTTCGCGGCCAGTTTTTCGCGACGCGACTGAATCTCGTCGTTCGGACCAAACTGCCGTTCGAGCATCTCGAGCGTGTCAACCGCAATGTCTGAGTAACCCTGAGCGATGTAGAAATCGACGCTCTCGAGTTCCTGACGCATAATGTTTTCGAGACGCTCTGCTTCAGCCGGACCGCTTTCGACTTCGACCGCAGCAGTGTCGGTAGTCGCAACGATGTTGAAGTCGACTTCCTGAAAATCGGTTGCTGCCGGTTGGTCTTCGTTGAGATCCGCAAACGACATCGCCGGATCGGAGAACGAGGGACCCGGAGCTTCATTCGTCTCAAACTCTTCAAACGTCACCGTCGCAGCCGGCGCAAGCTCGTCTTCGTCCTCCACTACTGCAAACGTTTCAAACTGCGGTACGTCGCTTTCGGGTTCCTGCGGAGCAGTAAAGTCTTCCGCAGTGTCTTCGTGCAAACCGCCCAGCAAATTCAAACGTTCGAGATATCGTTGTTCGTCCGGCGCCAGACGCACGAGCTGCGTCAAGGCGTACCGTTCTTCGTCAACCAATTCCGAAGCTTCCGCTGCTTCGGCCAAACGTTCGAGCGAAGAACGCAACGCGTCCATATCACGTTGCCACCAGTGAATACGTACGAGCATCTTCAGAGCAGGAATGTGATCGGGACTGCGATCCAAAACCTGGTTGACGATCTCGAGCAGCTCGCGCTCTTCACGGCCGGCGAGCATGCGCTCGATGATCGTCGAGAGAATCCGAATCGTTTCGTCAACTTCACCCTGCTTCAGATAAAGACGAGTGACCGGCAGAAACTGTGGATACGTCGATCCATCCTGCTTCATCAGCAGCGACGTTGCGCGTTCGGCGCCTTTCGGATCTTCCGCCTCGAGATACGCGCGCGCGAGCATCGATACGAGCTCATTGTCTTCTTCGTTGGTCTCAACTACGCGCTCGAGTGCTTCGGCAGCTTCGTCCGCAGTGCCGCGCGCGATGTGAGCTTCCAACATGCCCCGCAGTGCCTCTCGATCGTCACGCATCAGTTGTAACGCTTTGTTATAAGCGTCGAGAGCTTTGTCTTCTGATGCGATCTGGTGCAGTCGATTGGCTGCCTGTATGAACGCGGCCGCAGCTTCGCGGCGCATATTCTCTTTCACGTAACCGTCGGCGAGTTTTAAGCGGACTTCGGTGTTGTTTGGATCGAGGTCGGCAATCTTGTGGAGAATCTCGAGTGTACGTTTGTTGTCGCCTGATCGCGTGTAAGCATCGGCAACGACGAGATACTGCGCGCGCGCATCATGGACCAGGCCTTCAGCAGCGTAGAGCTCGGCCAGTTTCATCGCGACGATGGGATCGCGCGTACGAAGACGCTCGATCTTTTTGTACATCGCAATTGCTTTGAGATTGAATTCCTGGGTGCTGTAGTGTTGCGCGATGCGTTCGAAGCAGGAAACAGCCTCGTCTTTCTTGCCGGCGCGCACGTAAAGATCACCAAGCATATTCAAGGTAGTGAGATCGTCAGCGTCGTTATCGACGATCTGCCGATACTCCTTGATAGCTGCGTTGATCTTCCCCTGAGACAGAAATTTCTCAGCGGCTTTAAGGACCTTAGCTTTTTCGAAGGCCATCAGGAAACTTGTATATTAAAACGGTTCGGCGGCGTTAATCGTAGCAGCGGGCAGCAGGCGCGGTCTAATCCACTTTCCAACTTCCGGCAAAACAGCCGCGAGATACGCTAACATGCGTAAATAAAGGGTGTCAACGCAATCACTTCGGCACGATAATGATGCGTAGCAACGAAGAAAGTCCGCTTGGAAAATCAGGACAGCACATCGCCTTAACGGGACTCGCAATCTACGTTTTGTTTGCACCTCACTCAGTGGCGCTGAGCGCCATCGGGATTGCGTTTGCTGGAATCGGCTGGCTGATCAGGACGTTCAGAACCGGACGTTGGGGTCTGCGATGGTCGAAGTTTGACCTCATCATCCTGCTTTCTCTGCTTTGGACAGTCGTCTCCGCTCTGTTATCCGAAGAACCGCGCATCAGTGTTGCCAAGTTAACGGCATCCTGGTGCGTCTTCATTTTTTATCTGACGCGGGCCACAGTTTCGAGAAAGTCGATGCTCATGCTCGTGACTTTGCTCGTTCTGAGTGGCTGCGCCGGAGCGGTTTACAGTGCCTACGATTTGATTTCAGGTCGAGGCGTCGTGGTCGGTTCAATCGCTAATGACAGCCCATTTCACCGGATCGGAATCGAAACGGGTGACACCATCTGGACCATAAACCGTCACCGGATCAGCGCTCCAGGAAATCTCGACGAAGCTTTGAAGACCTACCCGCCGAATACGCCGATCCAGGTGGGCATTATTTCACGTGGCGAACAGGTCGAACGCACGCTCATGCTCATGCCCGTTGAATACGCTCAAGTATCGCCTTCGGGCGTGACCAGTTCCGCCGCCAGTCACAGTTTTCGCGCTTCCGGCTGGACGCGACATTACGAGACATTCGCGGAGTTGATGCAGATGATTGCGCAACTCGCGTTAGGCCTCGCGCTGGCTCATCTCAGAAATCACGGTCCAAATAAGTATTTTCGGATTGCGATCGGAGCGGCGGCTTTGTTGACCATGGGACTTGTGTTCACGGCGATGCGAACGGTCGTTGTTGCATTTGTAATCGGCGCGGCTGTAATGGCGTTGAGGACATTACGTGGTGCTCTGAAAGTAGCTTTCACTTTTTCACTGTTCTTTGTACTCGCGTTCGCGGCTGTGGTCGTGTGGCAAACACGCGATCGCAACGCGTTATTGCTCGGCGATCCGAGCTCAGCGCTGCGCGTAGAAGTAGCGCGCGTGGGACTCTCGCGCATCGCGATTCATCCGATATTCGGTCACGGCATGGACGCGATGCAACGACACTGGAGCGAGTGGGGCTTTCCCGGCCACGACATGCTTCACCTGCACTCCACGCCTTTACAACTCGCTTTCGATCGCGGTTTGCCGATGCTCGCGCTGTGGACGTGGATGATGATCGCGTTCTGGTTGTTTATCGCTCGTGCGGAAAGGAAAGCGGCTGATCGGAGCGATACACCGTCGTACGGAATTCTGCTGGGGACACTCGGCGCG
>DATEWS010000260.1:0-2518 GCA_035257785.1 Pyrinomonadaceae bacterium | reverse complement strand
ATCAGCAACGCGATGAAAGGCACCGAGAGCGCGCTCCCGATGTGCTTGTAGATCGGACGCATCAGCGAGGTCAGCAGGAAGCCGGTAACGGTCCGACTTACTTTGACCTGCAACAAAGTAAACCTACCGCTCGGTGAAACGACCGTGAGGAAGGTAACGTAGATCAGCACGCCGTACAGGGCCCAGCCAATCAACTGCAAGACCCAGAAGGAAGTCAACGGGGCCTTCAATCTTTCGAGTGAAAACACTTTCATTTTGATCAGGACCGCGGCGGTGTTTGCCAAAGAATGTCTGTAATCATCCACTTTCCGTCAAACTTCGCCAGGTGCAGATAATCTATACCCCACATCGCCGTCAATTTCGCTGACGCTGTTTGGTCTGCGACATCGTAAACGACGATCTCCTTCTTCGAGTTCTTTGGAATCCTTCCCGACTTATTCCATCTGGCGGCGAGATCATAAAGCTCCTGGTAAGTCATTTTGTACGGTTTGTAGGTTCCGTCTTTATCTCGTTCAAAGCCGAGCTTAAACAAGTCGCGATGAATACTCCGTTCGATTCTCGCAGGGTCGGCTTCGTAAAGCGCCTCAACGTAGTCCAGCACTGCTTGTTTGACAGCTTCGCGATCGTCAGGCGTTTGGGTGACAGTGGAGTGCGCAGACTTCACTTTTGGCTCACCATAAAAAACCTTATTGATGATCTTCCATTCGCCGTTAACTTTTAGAAGCGACATGTAGTCAGTCAACGTGGCATCCGGATAATCGAGAACTATGCGAGCGACGCCCGCATTGCCCGTGATGTCAAGACTCTCGATGCGTCGTTTGCGCTGCGACTCGTCGGCCGCAGGCTTCCCGCTGAAGCGAGACGCAAACTCCTCGACTGACAGATTGAGAAGTTTTCCATCGCGAAAGGCCAGGATCTTTGCGTCGGGAAAGAACGCCTTGCGGATGTATTCGGGATTCCCGGTAGCATGTGCGCTGATGTAGTTCTCGAGTGGGACGCGAGCGGCGGCGGCTTCTGCTTCTGCTCCATTTGCGGCGTGAAGATCTCTGGTGTTCAGAAACGGCAACGCGCCGATGATCGCGACGAGGAAAAAGGCCAGAACTCTCATGACACAACCTCCAAGGGAATTTCTGTGAAATCGTCGCGAGGATACAGGACTGGTCTAACGCTCGCAGCTAAGAATCTACGAGCGGCACACGGGCGCGGTTAGCGGTACTTCGGTGATCTCAGGGTCGCCGCGCTTTTCTCTTCGCGTTATAGAGCGCCGTCTGTAAAATTGGATGAGCGTGGCCCAATTTGAGTGACGAAGTGTCCCAGTTGCAGGAAGGGACAGCAATGGTCGGTGTTGGAATCGGTTGCGCACCGGTATTGATCAGACCAGCGAAGGTCGGCGCGGAATCAACTCGAGGCGAGAGTGAAGGCGACAGGTCATATTGGTCGCGTAACGTTGCAAGCAGCGACGCGTGATCAAATGGCGGCGTTTCCTGCGGCGGTCGAAAGACGCCTGGCGTAACGAACGGATTGATGAAAAGAGCCGGCACTCGAACGCCATACACATCGTAGTTGAAACCACTTACTGTTCCGGCCGGGAACGGAGGAGTTGCCAGCGGCGGCGTGACGTGATCAAAAACACCGCCATGTTCATCGTAAGTGACAATCAGCAGAGTCCTCGCGAACAAGCTTGGGTTGGCAGTTAACGCGTTGAAGACTTTCGCCAGCATCTGTTCGCCACACGAAACGTTGATGGGGATGTCTGAGTGGCCCACCGCCATGCTGTCGCCTGGATGGTTGCTGGTGGGAGCTTTTATACCCAGAGCGCTCAGCATCTGGTAACGCGGCTCGATCAAACTAAACGTGGGCAGGCGATTGTTTTTTACGTCGTCAAAGAAGTCGCCGTGGAAGATGTCGGGATCAGACTCGAATGGCCAGACGTTACCGACATCAAAGATCTTGTCCCAGCGATCGTCGACATACTTGATAATCGCCGACACCGGAGCTTCATCGTCGAAATATACCTTCCAGCTAAACCCCGCGGTATCCAACTGTTCGAAAATTGATAACTGATCAAGCTGCCCGATCAGAAACGGGTAATCCGGGTATTCCCGATTATTTACATATGCGGTTTGGGTGTGTGGGTTGTAACAAGGCGTGCCGCAGAGCGAGAACAAACGATTGGGCCACGTTTGCACTGGGCCCGAGGCGAAGTAACGATCGCTGACGGCATACGTGCTTGCCAAAGCATGCGTCACGGGCACGTTCTGCGCGACGAAGTATTGCATGATATCGCCGGGCGTGGCGTTGACCACTGTCGCATAGTCAGTAACAAAACCCTGCATGGGCGGCGAGGTATTGATCTGATCGGACATGTCGGCATAGCTTTCCTGCGGATCGGGAAAAGGAATGTTTTGCGCGGCGCTTCCTGCCGGCGCATTCCATGCGGCTACCGCTGGACCAGAGTACGAAGGATTGGACCAGCCCGATGGAACACCGCCGCCATCAGGATTAACGGTGGCCGGAT
>DATEWS010000259.1:0-2184 GCA_035257785.1 Pyrinomonadaceae bacterium | reverse complement strand
AAGGTGCTCGCCGGCCTCACCTCTGCGGAAGAAGTGATCTCCATCACAGTCGGGGACGTGAGCTAACGAACATGAAGGATAAGCAGTTAGCCGAATTTTTTATCGAGCAGTGCGTGCTCGAGCCTTCGCAAGCGGAAGACGTCCTGAGCGAAGTAGAACTGAACGGAAAGACCGTTGCTCAGGCGATGATCGATGGCGGCTTCGTCGACGAGCACGGCTTTTATCAGACAATTGCAAACGGACTCGGCACTGACCTGATCGATCTAACTGAGCGTGATATTGGGCCGGAGATTTTGCGTCTCATTCCCAGCGGTCTGGCTCGGTTACACGGTGCTCTTCCGGTTGAGATGAGCGGAACCACATTGCGAGTCGCCCTCGTTGATCCGTTCGATCTCCACGCTGCGGAGGATCTTCGCTTTGCGCTCGGTAAAGACATCCACGTCGTCGTTTCGCCCTCGGATCAAATCGAAGACCTGATCAAACAGCATTACGGCACCGATACGACGAGCATGGACGAAGTTCTCAAGCAACTCGGCCAAGCTGGCGAGCTTCTGTCCGTCTCAGGCGGACGCGAGGGAGACGGCGAAGCGGCAGTTGAAGCCGAAGCAAACGCAACGCCGATCATTCGCTTTGTCGATCTCATTCTTTACCAGGCGATTCAGGACCGCGCGAGCGACATTCATTTCGAGCCATTCGAAAATGAGTTCAAGATCCGCTATCGCGTTGATGGCGCGCTCTACGAAATGTCGCCACCGCCGCGTCACCTTGCGCTGCCCGTCATCTCGCGGCTGAAAGTGATGGGAAATATGAATATTGCAGAAAGACGCTTGCCCCAGGATGGTCGCATTCAGAAGCATATCGCCGGACGCAACGTCGATCTCCGCGTTTCAACATTGCCAACTCAATTCGGCGAGAGCCTCGTGCTGCGTGTTCTTGATCGCAGCATCGTAAATCTGGACCTCGAAGCACTCGGAATGCCCGATTACATCTACAATTTTCTGCTGGAGATGATCGAGCGTCCGAATGGCATCTTCATTGCGACCGGACCGACCGGCTCTGGAAAGACCACGACGCTTTACTCCTGCCTGCGTAAGGTCAATACGATTGATTCGAAGCTCCTCACTGCAGAAGAGCCGGTCGAATACGATCTGGAAGGGATCGTACAAGTGCCGGTGAACGATGCCATCGGTCTGACGTTTGCGCGTGTCTTGCGGTCGTTTCTGCGTCAGGATCCGGATCGCATCATGGTCGGCGAAACACGCGATCTCGAGACCGCGCAAATTGCAATCCAAGCGTCTCTGACCGGCCACCTTGTTTTCACTACGCTCCATACAAACGACGCGCCCGGGGCAATCACGCGTTTGATCGACATGGGTGTGGAGCCGTTTCTAATTTCATCCACGCTCGAGGCAGTTCTCGGTCAGCGTTTACTGCGCAGCATCTGCCGACAGTGTCGCACGACTTACACACCGAGCGAGACGTTACTTGCTGAGCTCGGAATCTCGCGGCAGGACATCGGCAACAAACAATTCTTTTATGGCAAAGGTTGTGACGCTTGTAACAACACCGGCTACAAAGGGCGAAAGGGAATCTACGAGCTGTTGAGACTCACCGACCCTATTCGTGAGCTAATCAATGAGCGCGCGCCAACGGTTACCTTGAAGCAAAAGGCTGTGGAGCTTGGAATGGTAACACTGCGTCAGGACGGCTTGCGCAGCATCTTCGCTGGCGACACCACCGTCGAGGAAGTGCTGAGATATACGTGAGGAAATGACGAAGGCATCGAAGGAAGCCAAAATGACCGAATGATGAAAGACGAGACGTCGCTTTTCCCTTCTTGGGGCCTCTTGTCATTCGTCATTAATTCGTCATTCGACAATCGGATTTCGCCATTTTGTGGGTTCGTGGAATCCCAGTGCTCGACACAGCATCCCGAGTTAACTAAAATCGCTCGCCATGGCGCGTTATAACTACGTAGCTCTTGATGCTCGGGGACAAGAAGCGACTGGGTTAGTTGAAGCCGCTTCAACCAATGACGCAATCGGCCGGTTGCGTCAGGCTGGGTATTTCCCAACGAGCGTCTACGAGGAGGCTGTAGCCCGCCCCGACGACAAAGCAGCTCGGCGCCGCGCGGCGAAGATGGCGCGCGCGACGAAACCGCGCGCGAAAACTGGAATTGTTCTT
>DATEWS010000258.1:0-4368 GCA_035257785.1 Pyrinomonadaceae bacterium | reverse complement strand
CGGTCCACATGCAGAGTTTGCCGAACGGACAAAGCGATAAACCGACAGGCACCGAGCTACCTGAACCGACAAGTATGTTGCTACTAGGAACAGGGTTGATCGGCATTGCTACCGGACTGCGAAAGCGATTCCGTAAGCAGCTCTGACAATCTGTCGGATTAGCAACGGCTCAGCAACGTAGACCATGAAGGTTGCGGCCCACCCCCAGCCGCAACCCTAAGGAGCAACGTGTATTCAGAACCCATAATCCTGCCGCTCAATGCCGACGGCCAGCTCTACGCTCTTCAGGACGAGCATGGGCGAATCGTCGGCACTGGGACGCGGGAGATTTGTCATGTGCTGCTGATGGTGATGAAGAACCAAGTCTTCAACCTTAGGCCGCCGCCAAAAAATCGATCGGCTCCGATTACGAGTGCCGATAGTAAATTAACGAATTAACCCGACAATTCGATGCTGACACTCAAACGTGTATCCGGTCGCCTCCGGGAACTTCTCCTCGGCCGGGAATCAGCTGGTGCAGTTACTGATCGAACAAAACTAAGCTCGGCAAGGTTGCTCGTCGTTGACGACGAAGAGTCGATCTGTTTTTCGATGAGAGAGTATTTCTCTCAGCATGGCTTCAAAGTCGATACCGCGCGCGAAATTGAAGAAGCGGAGGGACTCATCAAGGAAACTGTTTACCAGGTCATAATTCAGGATTTGCGCCTGGGAGTGGACCGGCGTGCGGACGGACTCGAGATTATTAAACTGGTTCACAAACAGAATCCTGAGACGCGCATTGTCGTGCTCACCTCCTACGGTTCGCCAGAAGTAGAAGCCGAAGCCCGGCGTGCTGGAGCCGATGCGTTTTTACGTAAGCCAAAGCCCTTGTCGCAGGTAGCCCAGGTAATACAAGGCCTGATCGAATCTCCCCGGACGCATTCCGCTTCGGCAAGGCAGTTTTCGGTATAACAAAACCAACGTCACAGGCCAGGCGTTGGCTAACAAACACCCACCTACTCTAAGCCCGAAAGGGTTGGCGCTTAGTTAAAAATTGAATCGTGGACAGAGTTCTTTGTAACCGAAAGTGAGATTTGCACACGCAGGGCTCTGCCCAGAGGTCCAGAACCAGAGTCTTGCGTTTTGGAAGGCTACCGCAAGATGCACCGGGAGCTGGTTATTGAGAGGGCGGTTCCCGGCAGTCTGCCCGACCGGTCCTTCCAGAGAGGGCTCGGCAGAGTCTGGGCCCTCTTCTTTTCACAGCCGCACAACTGCTCGCCAGTGAGCACTACTTACCTCAGATCAACGGCGTTTCTTCTCCTCGTTTTTACAGCTAACTTGCACATACTATTGTAGTTTCAGCATTCACACTCATCCGTGACAGTTTGGCCCGGTGCTTGCTCTACGTGCCGTGCACACGAAACTGTACTCGCGGAGTTTCTTGCTCTCGCGCAAAGGATTGGGGCCACGTGCGGGATTTCCTCATTCCAAGGTTTTGTTAACACGCTAAATACGAGCCCAGGCGCCCTGGCTGAGAGTGTCACTCTGTTCGCAGCAGTGTCATGACGGCCAGGGTAGGTATATTCATCTTCCACACCAGGAGTTTTTGACGACATGATGCCCCTGAACCACCCGACCTCTTCTCTTCGTTTGTTTTCCACTCGCGCAATTCGCATCACGCTTCTGTTCGGTTTAATCGGCACGGTAGCGACCGTTTTGTCTGCGCCATCGTTTGCGAGTTCAATCGGTCAGAAACTATTTGCCAGTGCCGCAACGATCATGGGCGGCAGTTCAACCTTCAACACGGATACGCGTCACTCTTCGTCGGCTGAATTCGTTGCCGCTGTGGAGAGCACCTCGATGGCCGCCGAGCGTCATGGCCACACGGCCACTCGCCTGGCCGATGGACGTGTGCTCATCGCCGGTGGTGAAAACTCCAGCGGCGTGCTGAATCAAACAGAGATTTACGATCCAGCCGCGGGGACGTTTTCAGCCGCAGGAAACATGACCACTGCGCGCGTCGATCACTCGGCGACGTTGCTGGCTGATGGTCGGGTGTTGATCGCAGGTGGACGCGACGGAGGAGCCTCACTAACGACCACTGAGTTCTTTGATCCAACCAGCGGTTCTTTCACCAGTGGTCCAACAATGAGCTTCGCGCGTGCGGGTCACAGCGCGACACTTTTTGCTAATGGTCGCGTGTTGCTGGTGGGCGGTAATGCGAGTGGCAGTGCGGAGGTTCTCGATGTAGCAAACGGAACTTCAACTGCAGCCGGCAACCTGGGCACTGCTCGTTCAAATCACTCCGCGACTTTGCTTCAGGACGGACGCGTATTGGTTGTGGGCGGTAAGGATGCTGCCGGCAACGAGCTCAGCTCCGGTGAGATCTTTGACACTCCGGCCGGAACGTTTTGGACCATCGCTAACGCATTGAAAGTTGGGCGTGTGAGTGCGCACTTGCGTGTACTGTTTGACGGCAAGGTTCAGATCATTGGCGGCAACAACGACGGATCGATGGAAATTTACGATCCGCTTTACGAGGGATTCGGTGCTTATGCGCACGTCCTTCCCGAAAGTGATCCGTGTACCGGATTGTCAGGTCAGATTCTCACTTCAGAGACGCGTGCCGCACTCTTCCACAATGGGCAGTCGGATGCGCTGCTCGACCGCTCCGGACACACGATTACCGAACTCGATGGACAAGCGCTCGTGCTCGGTGGTGTGAACAGCAGTGGCGCCGTGCTGAACTCGAGTGCGGTGGTCGGAAGTACAACGGCTTCGATCACGACCGACAAGATGGATTACGCGCCGGGCGAGACCGCGCACATCAGTGGTCGCGGCTTCCAGCCGGGTGAAGTTGTCCGCTTGAAGATTCACGAAGACCCGCACACTCCGCAGGAGAGAGGTTTTGATGTTACGGCTGATGCGGAAGGTAATTTCAGTGGCGACTATCTCGTGATGGACTACGACTTAAACATGAGATTCATCGCGGGTGCGCGTGGATTGACTTCCGGACGCACGGCGCAAACGACTTTTACTGACGCGACAACGTTTACTGTAACGCCCTTAAGCCAAACGGTAGCTGCTGGCAGTACTAATACCTTTGTCTGGACACTCACGGCATCCAACAATGGTAACGACGCTACTACTACATTCGCAGTACCTTCAGGATGGACTAACCCCCAAACCGCGGCTGGCCCGGGCCAGATAACTGTTACCGGTTGCACTTCGGGATTTACGATTGCCGCAAGCGTAGTCACCATAACGCAGAGCGGAGCTGGCGCCGGTGGTCGATGCGGTACTGGCCAGACTTTAACGATTACGTACGCCAATGCGACCGCTCCAAGTCCCGCGACGACGCAGACCTACACATTTTTGATTGATGATGCTAATCCGGATCCTCAGGTAACGGTGACCGCGGCCAACGTTGCGACGACCCTCACGCTGGCTGCTCCATCACCATCGTCAGTAAGCTTTGGATCTGTTGGACCCGTAACGTTCACCGCGACGCTTACTCAGACGACGGGCGGAGCGCCCGTCGACGGAGCGACCATTGATTTCAAAGTAGACGGAACATCGGTGGGTTCAGCAGTAACAGTTGCAAGCGGTGTGGCGACACTCTCGACCTACGATCCTTCGGCTTTAAGCGCCGGATCGCATTCTGTTCAAGCGTTTTTCGCAGGACAGACGATCAGCAGTACGACTTACACTGCGAGCACGAGCGAAACGCAGACGCTTACGGTCACAAAACGCAACACGTTAACCACAGTTTCATCGAGTCTGAATCCCTCCACCTTCGGCGAGAGCGTGAGCTTTACCGCAACGGTAGTTGGTACAGGCGCTGGCGCCGGTGATCCGACCGGTGGTTCAGTGCAGTTCAAGATCGACGGCGCCAACTTCGGTGCGGCAGTCGCGCTCGCGGGCGGTTCAGCGAGCAGTGGATCGATCAGTTCTCTAACTGCCGGTAACCACACGGTCGAAGCAGTATTTACTTCTTCGGACACGAATTTCAACGACAGTAACGATCTGCTCGATGGTGGTCAGACAGTTAACAAGCGCAACACGTTGACCACGGTTTCATCGAGTCTGAATCCATCAACCTTCGGCGAAAGCGTGAGCTTCACGGCGACGGTCGTTGGTACAGGCGCGGGCGCTGGTAACCCCAGCGGTGGTTCAGTGCAGTTCAAGATCGACGGCGCGAACTTTGGTGCGGCAGTCGCGCTGGCGGGCGGTTCAGCGAGCAGCGGATCGATCAGTTCTCTAACTGCTGGCAACCACACGGTCGAAGCAGTATTTACTTCTTCGGACACGAATTTCAACGACAGTAACGATCTGCTCGATGGTGGTCAGACAGTTAACAAGCGCAACACGTTGACCACGGTTTCATCG
>DATEWS010000257.1:0-2168 GCA_035257785.1 Pyrinomonadaceae bacterium | reverse complement strand
CAGTTCGGAGATAGCGGCGCGCCATGTCGTCGGCAGCGGTCGCAGCCTCGTGATTGCCGAGCTTCGCAAGTGACTTCGAGAAGAGGAAATACGCTTGCCCGTCCTGCTGATCAGAAGTGATCACGGGGCGGAAATGTTCGGCGGCTTCTGAATACTTGCCGGAGAGAAAGAGTGCGTAGCCGTAATTGAAGTGCACCATCGGATCTGACGGAGCAGACTTAGAAGCCTGCGTCAGGAAGTCAGTTCCCTGGGCGAGCAAGCGCGTGCGCTCCGCGTCGTTCTTGTTTTCTCTTGCGGCCTGCACTGCCACCGCGCCCGCGTTGTTGTAAACAGCGATGAGCGGCAAGTCACCCGAAAGGGGCACCACAGTCGCGAGCGCGCGTCCGTAATCGCCGAGCTTCGTGTAGCCGAGACTCGCGTAAAAAGCGGCTTCCGCGTAATGCGGTTCTTTCCTCTGAATCTTTGCGAAATACTCCGTCGCGTCTTTCCAGTTGCCCAGACTCATGTAACCAAGTCCCAGCTCGAATGCCGCCTGCGGATAGACCGCGCCGCCGAGCGCTTCGGCGTAGTAATGCAACGCGTTCTTCAGATAATTCGCGCGCACTTCATCGCGCAGCGGCAGTTGTACTGCCTTTACATAAGCCTCAAACGCCTTCTGCGGAATCTTGGTAGCTTCCTGAACGATCTGGTTCTGCGAATACGGGAGCGCCTTGTCGCGCTGGTAAAGAATCTGATAAGCGAGCCGCCCGTGAATGTCCTGCAACGTCGTCAGCGGACCACCGTAGTCAAACTGACGCGTCGCCCAACCACCATCGAGCACTTCGCCGAGTGTGCGGCCTTCATTGACCTTGATTACGCGCGAGGTCACTTGCACATATGCGTCGCGCGGCTGTTTATCGGAAGTGTTCTCGGCGCTTGCGGGTGGTGTAACTGTGTAACTGCCGACGACGATCATCGTCGCTTTCGCCTGGCGCGCGAGTTTGATGGCAGTGGCGCGCGAGGGAATCACGGTCACAGGTAAGCGGAGCTGATGGTACGCGAGTTCGCGTTCGTCACTGGAGACGACAATCAGACCCGGCTTGTTGAGGAGTTCCGCCAAAGCGTCGGCAAAGCTCTCGCCGACCCAGTTGTACTCGGCGCGATTGGAGGTGTTTTCAAAGGGCAGGACCATCACGACATCGGCGCTCGGGTTCTGTGCCTGCACCAGTGAGAAAACAGCGGTTGTTAATAGCAGAGCGAAACTTAACTTAAAACTCAAAAATCGCATGCCGCAACTTTAGCACAGCCACGGATGAACGCAAATGAACGCGAATCCGCAAAAAATCCGCGTTATCTGTGGTTTACATCGAGTAGACGACTGAGAGCTCGTCCTCAGAATGGACGAGGTTCAAATCGGCCTCGGTATCACGGCGCGCATCCTGAGCCAGCAGGTGTTCGACATCGTCATTGCCGACCGGTCGTGAGAAAAGGAAGCCCTGACCATACTCGCAACCGAGCATCTTCAGTTGCTGAAACTGCTCTTCAGTCTCGATTCCTTCAGCAATAACTTCCATGCCAAGGTTGCGAGCGAGGGTTGAGATGGTGCGGACGATCGCGTTGTCGTTGTCGGTTGTCAGACGCATGACGAACGAGCGATCAATCTTGAGATAGTTGAGCGGAAAGCGGTGCAGGTAACTGAGTGAAGAATAACCCGTGCCGAAGTCGTCGATGCTTAGCTGCACACCCAGCGCACGCAGTTGTTTGAACATCTGCGCCGCGGCTTCGGCGTTCTCCATGACCACGCTCTCGGTGATCTCGAGCTTCAGGCAATGCGGATTCAGCTTGCTGTTTTCGAGTGCTTCTTTGATCCGGTTCAGCAGATCGGGCTGCGCCACCTGGCGAGCGGAAAGATTAACGCTCAAACTCAACGAACGATGACTCGGCGAGTCGATCTGCCACTGACGCACGCGCGCGCAGGCTTCGTTCAACACCCACTCGCCAATCGGAACGATCAAGCCGGTCTCTTCCGCCACCGGAATAAAGTCAGCCGGCGACACCAGACCACGACGCGGATGATTCCAGCGCACGAGCGCTTCGAAACCCGCGAGCCGTCCCGTTTGCAGTGAAACGATCGGTTGATAGTAGACACAGAATTCTTTCTGTTCGATCGCCTGGCGCAGATCGCTTTC
>DATEWS010000256.1:0-21751 GCA_035257785.1 Pyrinomonadaceae bacterium | reverse complement strand
AAGCCGTGGCGCGAAGTTGTAATTGCTGCTGATGTTCGACTGGTTTTCGTAACGCATGCCGAGTGTGACTGTGAAGTTCGGACGAACGCGCCACTCGTCCTGCACAAACACACCCATCTCAGTTTGACTCACAGTTGCTTCCGGATTTCCGCCCGCGATCGAAAACTGCGTCACGCCGCCGCCCAGCTCGCGCATGTTGGGATTACCCTGAAACAGCAACGTGCGGCGAAAGCGTTCGAGACTCGTGATCGGTTCAAACACCGGAAGACCCTTCTCGAGCACGATCTGGTTGTTCTCATCAAGGAGCGGCGCATCGCCACCGGAGAAAGTAAATGTGCCGCCGAAGTTTTGTGGCGAGAAGTCAGTGATCTTCACACCGCGCACACGCACTCCGAAACGCAGGATGTGGCGCCCCTTGGTCCACGTCGAATAATTCTGCAACTCCCAACGGTCCTCATCGTTATGGGCCAAGCCGATCTGTGAACCACCCGAAATGAAAGATTCCTGAACCGCAATCGTCGGAATCGTGTTGTTTCCGTCCTGCTGTGAGCGATTGCGGTTGTATTGAAAGCGTGTCTCGTTCATCAACGTGGGGCTGAGAATCGCGGTCTCCGTTATCTGCACGACCTGCGAGTTGTTCGAGCGATTGAAAGCTCGCTCAGGCAACGAGAAGTCTGACGCGCCGATGTTGTCCGCCTGGCTACGCGAGTAGGAATAACGCACAACGAGTGTGTTGGCGGTATTCAATTGGTAATCAAAGCGTGGGCTGAACGAGAAGTAGCGATTCGGAGTCAGTAACACCACATTGAAGGGATTCGCAACGAGCGATGAGTTGAGAACGCGGGCGTTGATGATCGCATTGTCGTCGACCACGCGACGTTGAAAGTCGATAAAGAACGACGACCTACCTTTTTTAACTGGCCCGCTCAAACTGCCGCCGAAGTAACGCACCTGAAACGGCGCGCGACTGGGCGCAAACGGATTGCGTGAGTTCAAACTCTCGTCGTTGAAGTTGAAGAACGTGCTGCCGCGAAGTTTATCGGCGCCGGGTTTGGTGAGGATCTCGATGTTGTTGAAGCCGATGTTGTTGTTTTCCGCGTTGAAAGGATTCTGATTGACACGGACTTCGCGAATCGACTCTTTCGGCGGCATGCGACCGCCGGCGAAACCGTCAATAAAGATCTGGCCACCGTTTGGACCAGCGGTGGGTCCGGCCATCGCCTGCACTGCGGCTGAAAGCGCGTCGGGATCGTCAGGCAGAACGTCGAGGTCCTGTCCTTTTAAAACTACAGCGTCAGCGTTTTTCTGCGGATCGGTGTTTAATCCCTGGTCTTCGTTGACTGTGATGACTTGTTTTTCGAGGGCGACAACCAGGCGCACGTCGTGCGTTGTTCTTGGACCAGCGGCGATCGCGAGTTCAGTCTTTTCGTATAGACCAAAGCCGGGCGCGACGACGCGAAGCGTGTATGGTCCAGGTGGGATTGAACTGAAGTTGTATGTTCCTTCGTCGTTGGTGACGGCAGTCTTCTGCGTTCCGTCCGCAGCAGTCAGCGTAACAGTAGCGCCAACCACAAGCGCGCCGAGCTCATCGCTCACCTGTCCCCGCAACGAACCAGTTCGTTGCTGCGCCACAGCGAGGTTAAAACAGAGACTCAACAAACCAACGACGAGTAAACTTTTCCCGTACATTTTTATTTCCCTAATCTGTGTAATCTGTGGATCGCCTTACGGGCCGCCGAGACTCATAGCGCCCAATGAAACTGCGGTCGTGCGTGCTGCTTGTTTGTTCTGAAGCAAAGGGGCGACTCCGCTCACAACCGCGATCGCCGTAACGCGCGCTGGATCTGTTCCCTTTGTGCTCGAGATAACAATCGAATCACCAGCCTTCAACTCCGCGAGCGTGAACGCCGGCAATTGATCGAACATCTCCTGCAAATCGCCACTGGCTTTACCGGGAGTTGTCAGCGCCGTGACCATCTCGGGCGTGAGCTTGCGCATCGCCGAATCTTTCGTGACGGCGATCGTGACTGGGTGTTGACTCTGCAAGTCCTTGATCTTGATCTCTTTCTTCTCGGCATCGATTTCCGTAATCGTGCCGCTGATCGTTTGGAACGATCCGGTGACGATCTCCTCCGGAGTAAACCGACTGCCATCGGCGCTCTTCGTGCCGAGCGCGCGAAGCTGATCGCCGACTTTCAAATCAGCGAAAGCTCCGGGCTGCGCATCACTGAAACGAACCGAGTCGGGCGCATAACGACGAAACTTCGTCTCGCCCGTAGTAGCAACAACGATCGGCTTCGGTCCTTCAGGCGTTCGCGCGTCGACTGTGATCTCTTTCGTCTCCGGGTTAAGTGCACTCACCGTTCCAGCAATACCACGCTTACTCCACTCGCTGCGTTCCCGTTCTTTCTTCTCCGCGATGTCGCCTTTGCTCATCACGTAGAACTCGAGTGCAGGCATACTCTTTCGATCGTCTGACATGCGGCCGCGAGCAAAGACACTATCGCCAACAGCAAAATCAGTTGGCGCAATCTTGATGAACTTGTCTTTGGTCTTCTCGCCTGGCGGGATGCGCATGTAGACAGTGCGGTCGCTGAGAGTGACTGTGACTTGACTGCCTGCGGCGGTGGTGACGATTACCTGGCGAGTTTCGGCTTTGAGTTCAGAGACCACGCCCATCACGCTCAACGCGGTGATGGCAGGATCGCTGGCGGTCTGGGCTTTCAGAGCGGCGGCGCCTGCGAGCAACGCAAGCGTGCACAGCACACGTATGCTGCCAAAATTTCTCATGATTTTTCCCTGGCTTTATTCGCAACTGATTTCCGCTCAAAATCAGTAGATTGCGGAGCTCAATGAGGTAAACACCGCACGCTTTGGGATTTGTGGCAAGAAAAAACCATAGGTCCTATATGTCCTATAGGACCTATATTCGTTGTTCTATTTACCGAAACAGTAAAGTGCGCTGCGCGTACGGATATACAGATGTCCGTCCGAGATCGCGGGCGTCGCGTAGCACTCATCATCCAGTTCGTTCACTGCGAGCACTTGCCAATCACCTGCGGCTTTCAAGACGGAAACTTGTCCACCCTGCCCAATCAGAAAAACTTTGTCGTCAGCCGCAACAGGCGAAGAGAAATATTTATCAATCGCTCCGTGCAGTCGTCCTTGTTTAAGCACGTTGCCCGTCGCTGGATCGAACGAAAGCAAAATGCCGCTGTCATTGATCATATAGAGGACACCCTGGTAGAGCAGCGTCGAAGGAACCTGCGGCACCGGCTTCGTGTAGCGCCAGCGAATCGCGTTCGCAGTTTGATCACCCTGGCCGCCCATCTTGATCGCCAGCAAACCATTCTCCGCCGCCATCATCGCTCGAAATACTTCCCAATCCTTGTCGTTCAACTTCTCGTCGCGATTGCCGTCAAATGCCTCGAACGCGGCATTCAACATCTTGTCCATCATGGCAGTGCCGCCTGCGGCCGCAATCTCCGCCTTGCTGATCATGTGGTCTTTATCTTTATCGTAGGCGGTGAGCCCTTCTTCAAACGAGATCGTGGCCACCTGTCTGCCGGGTTGATTCTGCGGAAAGCCCCAGCCGTTGATGTAAAGATATTCAGAGTCGTGACTCGCAATCGATTTCATCTCGCACGCGAGACCACGCACCCACCAAACTCTCTTGCCGTCTTCAACTGAATACGCCGAGAGTTGGAACGACTCGGGAACGATGATCTGCTTCGCGCCTTGTTTCGGTTGGTAGATGATCGGCGTCGAGTAACCCGAGATCACTGAGGGTCGATCGACTTTCCAAAGTACCTTGCCGCTGTTTTTATCGACAGCAATTAAATACGACGACGGATTATCCTGATCGACAGGCAGGACAACTTTGTTATCGACGAGGATCGGCGAGGCACCGAAACCGTAGAACATGTTGAATGGTCCAAGCGGAAGTTTCCAACGTTCTTTGCCGGCGCGGTCGTAGGAGATCATGCCGAAGTCCTGGAAGAAAACGTAGACGTTTGTGCCGTCAGTTACGGGGCTCGGTGACGCTGGTCCATTGACGTTCTGAAGACGTCCCTCCTGGTTACGTGGAGCTTCGCGCTGCCAGAGGATTTTTCCGGTCTTGCGATCGAGACAGATCACAAACAACTTTTCTTTTGTGTGCGCAGTGACGAAGATGCGATCGGTCGTTAACACAGGCGACGAGTGTCCAGCCGGCAACTCTGTTTTCCAGACGACGTTCTTCGTTGGTCCAAACTCTGTCGGTAGACCTTTAGTTTCGGAAACGCCAGTGCCGTTTGGACCACGAAATTGCGACCACTCATCGGAAGCAGCACCGGTCAACGGCAACGCGATTAAAAGGGCGAACAGAAGCGCGATATTCTTCAGCATTTTGTAAACTCCAATTTGATGAATACAGGTCACTGGCGAGTGCGCAGCATAATAGCGCCTTCACGCTCTCAGGTAAATCCGTGTAATCTTTGGCGCATGAAAGGACCCGCCCCCATGAAAACTATCTTCTTCATTCTGGCAATCACTTCGTCAGTTCTCGCGCAACGACCGGCAGCGCAACAGAAAGGTGAACTGCTATTCGATTTTCGAAAAGATCACCCTTCTAACAACATGAGGATTACCTCGATAACGCAGCGCAACGTGCTGTCAAAAGTTTTCCGCAGGTACCTGACCGATCAGGACAAATGCAAATCCGACTTCGCCGGCAGCGACAGTAACGACTACCTGGCCGCCGCGCGTAAAGCCGGACAAATCGTGCCTACGATTTTAGACATGAGCACCGGAAGTTTTACTGCGGCGGGACAAACTCAAACTGCTTACGTGATCTCAGTCAGCGAGTGCAACGCTTCTCACGCCGATAACTTCGGCACGAAACGCATCGCTATCTTCGCAGGCCCGCAACTCGTCGCCGACTTCGATGCAGATTTCATGGGCGCTATCCTGCGCAAGACGGATCTCGACGGCGATGGCATTGACGAGTTGTTTATGATCAGCAGCGACATGGCCCAGGGCACCGTGACCGAGATGGCTACACTCGCGAGTTTCGAAAACGGTCGCCGCCGTGTGACACACGACTTCGGAACCGTGGTGCTTGACTCCTGCGCATCTGAAGCGCCCGGCAGTGATTCGAAAGCCGCTGTGATCTATACCTCCGCTTTCGCTCCCGGACTCAAACCAACCTTTACTCAGGAAAATTATGTTGCAGGCTGTCGCAACACGCGCCGGTGGCGACTACTCTCAAGAGGTAAGATGCCGGAGTGATATAGGTCCTAAACCACTCATATGACCTATACTGTCACCATTCGATCATTTGGGAGGAAGCAATGGCAGAACTCTTGCAGGAATACGCCACCGCAGTGACTGGTCCTGACGACACCACTTATGTCGTGCGCAGCTACGGAGAAGAACGACTTGACGGCACGTGGATCGGTTGGCTCGAGTTTGAACCAACGGATCCTTCCAAACCAACGCTGCTGACTGATCAAGAGACTTCCCAACCAAATCGCGTCGCAGTTGAGTACTGGGCCACAGGTCTCGAACCGGTTTACTTTGAAGGCGCGATCGCGCGAGCGCACTAGACTACTTTCCAGCCGGCGAAAGGTTTTACCGTCGCACAACTCGGACTGCCGTCCTTTCCCTTACCCGGCACACGAGTCTCGAGGACGCGTTTGCCGTTCGAAGCTTTCCTGACTAAATCCCACGTGATGTCACGAAATGGGATTTTGAGCCGTCGACTCCACGGCGTATCAGTCTGTCCGGCAAAAGTACCGATGTCGAGATAGGCAAATCTTCCGTCAGCCGGACCGTGCGTGAACGGGCCGAGCAGCACCGGTTGTCCGTCCTTCCCTTCCTTCACTCGCACGCTGAACTCGAACTTCAAGTCACCGGTTTTCGAGCGCTGTTTCTGGACGACCTCAAAGTCGTTGCCGCCACCCTTCTGCAAACCGTAATCGACACCGGGCGGCGGACCTTCGAGGATGATGCGAAAGGTAAGTTCCTCTTCCATACCGGCAAGAATACCATCCTGAAGGTACTACGACGTTACACCGGATTGCACAAAAACGGGTCAGTACCGCAACGCGGTACTACTGTATCCAAGTGGAATAGCGGATGCGTGTAACCAAAGCGGTACCTCTGGTGTCTTAAGCATTGGTCGGGCTCTCTCCAACGGCACGGAGGTAGCCCGATTTAGTTTTTGTTAAAAGGGGAAAAACGATGAAAAGAGTACTGGGATTAGTTTTGGCGCTCTCCTCAATGGGTTTCGTGATTTCGGCAGACGCAAAGACCGCGAATGCATCTAATGAGAACAGCACCATCGCTGCGAGTTCAGCGCCGCAGTGGCAACGGAATCGTCGATGGGACCGACGTTACGACAGGCGGGACGAGCGTCGTCGAACAGTGACGCGATCGCGTTACGTGCGCTACGGCCGGCGTCTGTATCGGGAAACTTACTTAGTTACGTATTGGCCAAATGGCCGTACTAACACACGTTTGATCAGCCGCACGCGAGTTAGCTAAGAGCGGCTTAGACAAGGAAGGGTAAAAAATGAAAGGAAAATATTTGCGAAAGATTGGAGGTCTCGCCCTCACTGTGCTGATGCTATTTGGCGTCGCGTTCGTCTCCTCAGGCGAAGTCCAGGCGCAGCATCGTCGCAGAGTCGTGATCGTCCGTCCTTACCCCTATCGCATCTATCGTCCGTTTGGGTTCGGATATAGGAGTTGGTGGGGTTACCCGTATGGGTGGGGATATGACCCTTATGGTTACGGTTTTCGGTATGGCCACTACGTTTTTGACAACAGCGAAGAAGCTTCGAGTCAGGCGTACAAAGATGGCTTCAAGACCGGAAAGGACGACGGGAAGAAAAATAAGAGCTTTGATCCCCAGCGCTCTCACTACTTCAAGGAAGCTGGTTTTGGAAACTTCGCTGAAGTTTATCGAATCAACTTCTCGCGAGGTTACGATGAAGGTTACAGGGTAGGCAGTTCGCAGCGAGCGGGCTAAGCGTCTCCCTGTTTGGGAATAGGTCCTATATGCCTATAGGACCTATTCTTATTTCAACAACTTCGCCACTTCCAACACTTGCTCGGGCCGCGCACGAACCCAGTAGTTCTCAGCTAAGTTGACCCAGCGCACCGTGCCTGACGAGTCGATCAGAAACTCCGCCGGCCGCGCGATATCGTTTCCGGTTATTCCCGCGCCTTTATGGACCAGATCGTAACGTCGAATCGCTTCAGTGTTTTGATCCGACAGAAACGAAAAACTATAACCAGCCTTTTGCATGAGATCGCGCGACTCCTGCGGTGTGTCAACACTGATCGCTACTGGACGTATTCCGGCTTCGTTGAATTTCTGCAGACTTCGTTCAATACCCCGCAACTCGGAGTTGCAGGAAGGTCACCAGTAACCTCTGTAAAAGACGAGCAACACGCCTTTCGGCGCCGTGCCGTTGATTGGCGATGTCAGCAGTTCGTTGAGCGAGACTTGTTTGCCGGTTGAGTCTGGAAGCGTGAAGTCAGGCGCCCGCTGTCCTACTTGCGGGGCACCTTTCGACGCGGGCAGCCGACGTCCGTTAACGAAGATCGTAAAGATGAAGAGCCCGAGTATCACGATGCTCAGTGTCGCTACGATCGAGGTCACGATCCTCGAACGCGTGGGATGTGGGCGATCCGCTGCGAACCCGCGTCGGACGCCGAGAAATATCAGCACTAAGGCGACGAGAAAAAGCAGCAGGTTGGCCCACGGAAAATCACGCGTGACCGGGAACCAGATAAAAACAAAGAAGTAAGTGAGAAACGCTGCGATGGTGAGCACGAAGCCCACCCACAGCGGCCAGTTGAGACGTCTAAGAGTCATCTTTATAGATCCCCTTTATCCACAGATTACACCGATCTCAAAACCGATCTGTGTAATCTGTGGATAGATTACCTACTCGCAGTTGACCATCCAGGGGATGCCGAAACGATCGGTACACATACCAAAGCCGGCGGCCCAGAACGTCTTCCCAAACGGCATTAGCGTTGTTCCGCCTTCAGCCAAAGCGTTGAAGATTCGTTCGCCTTTGCCGGCATCATTGAGCGAGAGCGAAACGGAAATGCCTTTCGGCGCCTCGTATCGCCCCGGCGGTGCATCTGATCCCATCAACCTTTCATCACCGATGGAAAGGGTTGCGTGCATTATTTTGTCGCCCCATTCGGGAGGTGCGTGCTCGGCTGCGGGTGAGCCGGCGTAAGGAAACAATGCTTCGATCTTGCCGCCGAACGTCTGTTCGTAAAACTTGAACGCTTCGGCACAGTCACCGTTGAAAAGCAGGTATGGATTTAAGTGCATGTCTCTCTCCTTTGATTAAGTGAATGAGTACTGAAGTGGTCTCACTTTCCACCGCGCATACGCGACGAATGCGCAGAGCAGTCCGGTGATGAGTGGTGAAATCGCATACTTGAAGCCGAAGAATTTCACTGAAAATACAACGGCGCCAATCATGATGATCGTGAGTCCAATGGCTGCCAATGGCGTCAGATATTGCTGCCGGCGAAACAGGCCGGGCAGGACTAATCCGAGTCCGCCGAGCAGCTCACATAAACCAATGAACTTAAGGAACCAGTCCGGCAGCGGGATCTCGGGCGGCGTCGGAAAGATGAGTTTCATCACGGCGGCGAACACGAACAATAGAGCCAGAAGTATTTGTACGATCCAAAGAAGGATGTTCATGATTGTGCTCCTTATTGATTTGGCAGTCCGTTAATTTCCAACACCGGTCGAATCTCGATCGTGCCGACCTTCGCTACCGGAACTCGTTCCGCGATGCTCATCGCTTCGTCCAAATCCCGCGCGTCGATCAGGTAATAGCCACCGAGTTGTTCGCGAGTCTCGGCAAATGGACCATCGGTTACGAGTCGCTTGCCGTTACGCACGCGAACGCTCGTGGCCATCGCCACCGGACGCAGTGGCCCGGCCGACAAGTACTTCCCCTTATCGCTGAGATCGCGTGCCAACTGTGCGGATTCGACGTAGCAATGCTCCCGCTCGGTGTCGCTCATCGCTTGTTCATCCAGATAAACCAACAACATATATTTCATCTAAATTTGTGCCTCCACAGCTTTATCGAACGGCAGCCGCGCCAATCGACACGTTCGCTGATATTTTTTTATTATCAAACGTGCTTGCGAACCCTAATGTTGCTGTTGACGCAGTTTATCGATCTGACTGGGGTCGGATTGTTGCAACTCTCATACGTCAGTTTGGCGATTTCGAACTTGCCGAAGACGCCGCTCAGGACGCCTTCGCAGCCGCCGTCGATCAGTGGCGCACTGACGGAATTCCCGAGTCGCCGCGAGCCTGGATTATTCAAACAGCAAAACACAAAGCCATCGATCGGCTGCGACGTCAAACACGTCTCCAGGAAAAACTCGAAGCCGATCCGGACTTTAGTTCCGAGCCAATCGTCGAAGCGCCAAATCTTGACGACCTCGGCGAAATTCCCGACGATCGCCTGCGTTTGATCTTCACCTGCTGCCACCCGGCACTCTCGCTCGAAGCCCAGGTCGCGCTCACTTTGCGAACTTTAGGCGGACTTCAAACTGACGAAATCGCACGCGCGTTTCTAGTTCCCACTGCCACGATGGCGCAACGACTGGTCCGCGCGAAGCGCAAGATTCGCGATGCCGGAATTCCATATCGCGTGCCCGACACCAGCGAGATGTCCGCGCGACTCGACGCTGTGTTTACCGCGATCTATCTGATCTTCACTGAAGGTTATGCTCCCACGCGCGGCGAGCCGCTCGTGAGGGCCGATCTCTGCGCCGAGGCGATCCGCCTCGGACGTCTGCTTCGTTTACTCCTCGCACCGAAACCGCCTGCTGAAGCAACCGCGCTCCTCGCGCTCATGTTGTTACACGACTCGCGACGCGAAGCAAGACTCGATGAAGAAGGCAATCTGGTTATTCTCGAAGAACAGGATCGCACACTCTGGAATAGACCACAGATCAACGAGGCGCTCACACTCGTCCAGGAAGCACTCGCCGGTGAGCCTGGTCCATTCGCGCTCGAGGCGGCGATCGCAGCGGAACATTGCAAAGCGACGCGACCGGAAGACACAAACTGGTTGCAGATCGTTCAACTCTACGATCTGCTGGCGGAAATTATGCCTTCGCCGATCGTCTTGCTAAACCGCTCAGTCGCGGTCGCGATGGCGCATGGTCCAAAAGCCGCACTCGAACTGATTGATGAGTTGGCGGCAACAGGCGAACTCGATGAGTATCACCTGCTGCACGCCGCACGCGCCGACATGCTGCGTCGTCTGGGGTCAAACGACGAAGCCGCTGAGAGTTATCAAACTGCTCTCGAATTCGTGACTAACGACAGTGAGCGTCGTTTCCTTGAACGTCGTCTCCGCGAAGTCAGATCTTTGCCGCAATAAAATTCAGGAGCAGGCAGTAAAGCAGGAGCAGGTTAACCTGCACCTGTTGTCTGCTCCTGTTCCTATTAACTTCCGTGTCCGCCTGCCGCCGCCATCGCCGCCAAACGCTTGTCGATCTCTTCGGGGGTGACGTCTTCCTTGTGTGTTGCTACTGTCCAAACGTGGCCGAACGGATCGGTCAACGTGCCTGAGCGATCTCCGTAGAATTGATCTTGCAACGGCTTTACTTCCGTGCCGCCCGCTGCGATCGCCTGCGGGTAAATCGTGTCGACATCATCAACGTAAATCATCAGACCCAGCGACGAACCGCCAAGCGTCTTGGGATCTTTCTGTCCTTGCTCGGCACATGCGTCCGCCAGCATGAAAGGTGAATTACCGATCTTCATTTCCGCGTGGCCGATCTTGCCTTCATGCTCCATGCGAAACAGTTCGGTCGCACCAAACGCCTTCTTGTAATACTCCATGGCCTGCGCTGCGCCATCGATGATCAGGTAAGGCGTCAAAGAATGATATCCCTCAGGAATCGGTTTTACGTCTGCCATTACTGTTCCCCTTTCGTCTGTTTGATTGAGTTTTTGAAAATCAGAAAATCGTTTTGCGGCCATTGTGTTTGACGACTACGAGGGTCATGTCGTCAGTGAGCGGCCGCGGCGAAGCAAAATCCTGAACTGCGCCGAGCACCGAAAACAACACCGACTCGGCCGAACCACCTTGCGCACGACGCAACTCAGTTTGCAGTCGCATCGCGCCAAACTCCTGTTCCGCTTCGTTGAATGACTCGAGAATACCATCAGAGCAAGTCAGCAGCAGATCGCCAACGTCGAGTTGCACACTGCCGCGCTCGAAGAGAGCATTCGGCACCGCGCCGAGCACCGGCCCGCCATCCGAAAGCAGTTCGAGTATTCCATCTCGCCGCAAGAGCAGCGCAGGCGGATGTCCGGCACTGCAATAATCCAATCGCCCGGATAAAGTATCCAGCCGCGCGACAAACAAACTGCTCAATGGCTCTACGGGCGACAAACGCGCGATATCGCGATTCACTGCGGTAACAATCGCTTCCGGATGGCTGCTGACGGCAGTGTGCGAACGAAGCAAGCCGATCAAATGCGTCACCCACATTCCGGCAGCGAGTCCTTTGCCGCCGATGTCGCCGAGTGCGAGCAGTAAACCTTCGCTTGTCTCTTCGACACTGAAAAAATCTCCAGGCAAGTGACGAACGGCAAAAATCTCACTCGCAACATCGAATGCCCCATTTCGCACGAGTGTCGGCGCACACAATCGACGATGAACTTGTGCTGCTTCGAATATCGCTGTGTTCAGTTCGGCGTAATCGCGTTGAAGTTGTTCGAATTTCAGCTCCCGTTCAGATGACGGAGCTCGCTCTTCGACTTCTCGTTGAGTACCCGGACCAGCATTGAAAACTGCGGGAGTCATGTTCGAAGACCTCATCCAACAAACTTATAACCACTACCATGAACGGTAAGTATGAAACGCGGTTCCTCTGGATTTGGTTCAAGTTTTTGCCTTAGATGCACGATGTGGGTATCAACGGTGCGCGTGGTCGGATAATTTTCATATCCCCAAACTGCGTCTAGCAGTCGATCGCGACTGAGTGTTTCGACAGGATGTGCGATGAAATAAGCCAGCAACGCAAACTCTTTTGCTGATAAATCGACGATCTGCCCATCTCGCCGCACTTCATTGCCACGAATATTTACTTCAATGTCACTAAATTTGTAGGTCTCGGGCACGGGTAACGGTGATGAAACTCTGCGCAACACCGCTTTAACACGCGCCATCAGCTCGCGTATCGAAAATGGTTTGGTGACGTAGTCGTCAGCGCCGAGTTCGAGACCGACAACTTTGTCGATCTCCTGGCCGCGTGCCGTTAACATGATGATCGGCACTGACGGGCGCTTCGCTTTCAACTGCTTGCAGACGTCGAGTCCGCTCATGCGCGGCATCATTACGTCGAGCACGACGAGATCGGGATTATCGGCGAGGGCGCGATCGAGACCACTGATACCATCTTCCGCGCTGATCACGTCGTAGCCTTCGTATTCGAAGTTGTCGCGCAGTCCGGCAACCATTGCGGGCTCGTCTTCGACGATCAGAATTTTAGTTTTCATGATTTACATTCCCCCGGCGGCGCCCGATTGGACCAGCGGCAATGAAAGCGTGAACTTGCTGCCGTGACCCGGCGTGCTCTCGACTTCAACCTGACCGCCATGCGCGTGTGTGATGTGACGCACCAGTGACAACCCGAGTCCACTGCCTTTCGTGTTATGGACCAGCGGATCGCAGGTGCGATAAAACTTCTCGAAAATTCTCGTCTGTTCGTTTCGATCGATGCCGATACCACGACCGCTCACCTCGAGTTTGAGCGCTGCATTATCGCGATAAAGCCGAACGCCTAAGAACTTTTCATTATCGGAATACTTCAGCGCATTGTTGACGAGGTTCACAAGCGCGCGGGCAATCGCTTCGCGATCGACTTTCATCTTCGGAATGCCGGGATCGATTTGCTCCTCGAGCGCAAAGCCCTGTTGCTCGATCTGAAAACGATAAGAGTCAAGTGTGTTACGAACGAGCTCGGCGATGTCAGTTTCGCGAAAGTCGTATTCCTTACGGCCCGCTTCGATGCGCGAGAAGTCCAGGATGTTATTGATTAGTGCCGTTAGTCGTTCGCTTTCTTTTCGAATGATGCTGTAGTACTCGTTCTTCTTCTCGTCTTTTGTAATGCGTCCGAGCTCGAGTGTTTCCGCGTAAAGTCGAATCAAAGCGAGCGGCGTGCGCAGCTCGTGCGAGACGTTGGAAACAAAGTCAGACTTCAAACGCGCGAGCGCCACTTGCTTATTCACGCTGCGATAAGTCAGCACCAAACCGCCGATCATCAACACCGACAACACACCGAGGATCGCAAAGCTCTGCACGACCCATCGATGAGCAATCGCCTGCGCCGTTGTGCCCTGAAAATTGATACCCAATGCAAGACCGCGAAAAGGATTGTCGAGGATGAGCGAAACTTCAGGTTTTCCACCATTCCATCCCGTCGAGGCTGCAAAAGGCCGATCAGGCTCCGAGTGCAAGGCGTCTGCCGGAAAGACGATCATGGCAAGACGCTGGTCCTCGGGTTCATTCGACTCCTGTGGATCTTCAGAAAGTTTTTGCGTAGTCGACTCTTCGAGTAATTGCGGGAAAAAGTTTTGCTTCAAATAGTTCGGATCGAAACTCACAGCTCCCAACACCATTCGATCCCTGGGGAGTTGAGGAAAGGCGAAGATACCCATCGAACTGTAGACAGAACCAGTCGCGCCTTCCGATTCGCCGCTGAACCACATGATCGGTTTGTTCTTTTTGCATAACTGCTCGACCATGTGCGGACCGTCGAGAGCAAACCAGCCGTTATACATCCGGTCTAAATTGGCCAGCTCTTTTTCGTTTGCTTGCGCGCGCTGCTGCTGAACTACCACTCCTTTTTTCGCATCGTAAAAAACCACGTGCGTGAACCACGGGTTCTTCGCCAGAAGAAGATCAAACTTTTTTCGCTTCTCATCATCCGAGTCGGCGTCAGACGGAAACTCATCGCGGGCTTTTTCGGTAAGTTCGTAAGCCTTGCCGCTGATTTTTTGTGCCGAATTCGAAAGCAGGTACTGAAAGTCACGATGGATCAGTGCCTCAATTTTTTTACCGCGCTGGATTGATTTGACGTGTTGAAGGTTAACGTAGATCAGTGCCAACGCCGGCAACACGACGGCCAAACCGAGCGTCAGGACCAGTCGGAAACGAGTGTTGCTTTCTTTGCGGGACTTCATGGCAGCGCGAAGAATACGCCCGGACACGCCGCGCAATGTCAAGGCAACGTAAAAATTTGTTAAGAGTTGTGAACTCGACCGCGAGTTAACGCGAATCTTCGCGGATTATCTCTTACCCGCGTTAGTTCGTGTTAATCCGCGGCTTATTTTATGCCAAACTCGGTTATAGTATCGCCGCCATGGAGTCAACAGTGAAACATTTGACGACTGAAGAACTTGAAGCGGCGTTGGACCACCTGCGCCAGGCCCCCAAAGATGATGGCGTCGTGGAGTTGATCGTACGGCGACCGGAAGAGAACGAGCGCGAAGTGCTCGACGAAGCGGAGATCGATGTCGCCCTCGGTCTGATCGGCGATAGCTGGATAAAACGTGGCAGCAGGAGAACAGTCGACGGATCGCCACATCCGGACATGCAGATCAACATCATGAACTCCCGCGTCACAGCACTCGTGGCGCAGGAGAGAGAACGCTGGCCGCTCGCAGGCGATCAACTTTATATCGACATGGATTTGAGCCGCGAAAACTTACCGGCCGGATCGCGGATCGCAGTCGGCTCAGCGGTGTTGGAGGTCAGCCCACTGCCACACACGGGTTGCCACAAGTTTGTCGCGCGTTTCGGTGTCGAGGCGATGCAGTTCGTGAATTCAGAACTCGGAAAGCAGATGTGTCTCCGCGGTATCAACGCAAAAGTCATTCAAAGCGGGACGGTGAAAGTCGGCCAAACCGCGAAAAAAATGTAGCACAAAAGTCAGGAACAGGAGCAGACAGCAGGTGCAGGTGAAACGACTGCTCCTGTTATCTGCTCCTGCTCCTGTTATCTGATGCATCACAGAGAGTAGGAACAGGAAAGCTGGAGGTGTGCTGCTCCGCCTTCCTGTCCCTGCTCCTGCTTACGCGGCTCTCTGCCGCGAATGACGACCTTCGGCAAACTCCTCAATCATCTTTTTATTGAACGCGGGTATATCGGCAGGCTTCCTGCTCGTTATTAGACCGTTATCTACTACTACCTCTCGATCCACCCAACGCGCACCGGCGTTAATCAAGTCGCTTTTCAACGAGGGCCATGAAGTGATTGTTCGTCCCTTAACTACTTCGGACTCGATCAGTGTCCATGGTGCATGACAAATCGCTGCGACCGGTTTTCCAGTAACAAAGAAACCATCTACAAACTCAACCGCTCTTACCATCATTCTTAATTGATCGGGATTTCTCACGCCTCCCGGCAATAAAAGTGCGTCGTAATCATCAGAACGTGCCCGGATCAAGGGCATATCGACCTTAAATGAATCTGCTTTCTCGTCGTGGTTCCAACCCTGCACTTCGCCTTCAGAGGGGGAAACAATCTCCGTAGTTGCTCCTGCTGCTTCCAACGCCTTCTTCGGTTCCGTCAGCTCCACCTGTTCGAAACCGTCGGCAACCAGAATGGCCACCTTCTTCCCCTTCAACTTTTTCTCCATGAGGTGTCCTCCTTGCTCACTCAAACATACCGCGAGCTATTGGCCACTTCGTGGAGTGCAGCGACCCTCGTGCTTTGGTCGGCGGATCCGAAAGCGTAGGCAAGTCGCCGCACGCCACGTGCCCTGCTCTGTCTGGCAGCCTTCAGTTAAGCAACATAGGGGCCGCCGGGCTCTCGTCAAAAAGCTCCAATGTAATGAAGCGTACAAATAATCGGCAGGGCCGAAAATGGCCTGAAAACGTAACGAAGTCCGACACACTGTTCGAACTTGCTACTCAGCGAGGACGCTAAACAACTCTCGTCTTCCAGCGCCCACGACGGAAGACCAGGGCGCTGACGACGGCGAGCGTTGAAAAGGCAATCGTGATGGCGGTGAAAACACCTTCGGGACCCATGCTGAACTTGACACTGAGGACATAAGCGAGCGGGATTTCCCAGAACCAGAAGACGAAAAGGTTGATGATCGTGGGCGTCCAGGTATCGCCGGCGCCGTTGAACGACTGCCCGAGCACCATGCCGTAGGCATAAAACAGAAATCCGTAAGCGACGATGCGGAGACAGTCCACACCATAGCGAGCGACTTCAGGTGAGGGATTGTAGAGGGCGATGATCTGAGCAGCGAAAAAGACAAAGATCAGTCCTACGATCCCGAGAAAGATCATGTTGTAGAAACCAGCTCTCCAAACCGCACGTTCCGCACGTTCCGGATTGCGCGCACCCAGTGCCTGGCCGACCATCGTCGCGGCCGCGTTTGCCATGCCCCACGACGGCAGAAGTGCGAATAGGATCACGCGAATGCCGAGGGTGTAACCGGCAACAGCATTGCTGCCAAAACTCGAGATGATGCGCACGAGCCCGATCCAACTCGCCATGCCGATAAAGACTTGAAACGTTCCGGTCGATGAGAGCCTGATGAGACGCGCGATGATCGTGGGTTCAATCTTTACGTGATGCCGTTGAATGTTGACGCGACTACCCGTACGAATGAGCCGGCTGAATGCATAGAGCGCGCCAGTGCCTCGGCCGATGTTCGTCGCGATCGCAGCGCCCATTAGTCCGAGCTTCGGAAATGGTCCGAGCCCGAAGATCAAACATGGTCCGAGAAGAATGTTGATCCAGTTGGCGAGCCACAACGTGCGCATCGCGATCGCCGCATCGCCCGCGCCCCTGAAGATCGCGTTGATCATAAACAGCATGACGACGGTCACGTTGCAGGCGAGCATGATGCGAGTGAACGTAGAGCCTTCGTTGACCACCCACGGCGATCCACCCATGAACCGCAAGAACGTTGGCGCGAGCGTAGCGCCGATCGCACCGATAATTATCGCCACCATCAAGGCCAGCGCAATCGCCTGCACTGCCGAACGCGCGGCGCCCTCCGGATTTTGTTCACCGATCCGGCGCGCGACCATGGCCATCGCACCGATGCTCAATCCAATCGCAAGCGCGTAAACAAGAGTCATTAAGGATTCGGTGAGACCGACAGTCGCGACTGCGTCAGTGGCGTTGCTGAGGTGCGACACCCAATAGATATCGACGACTGCGAAGACGCTCTCCATGATCATTTCGAGGACCATGGGTATTGCGAGCAAAAGAATCGCGCGTCCGATCGGACCGGTCGTGTAGTTTCGATGCGACCCGCGGATCGATTCTTTTACGGCAGACCACAAGCTTTGTGAGTCTTCCTGGGGAACGGAGACTGTCTCTTCCATGCTTGGAACCTCGACCGCGGATTTACACAGATAAACGCGGATATTTTTTGGTTTGTTAGCGACCGTAGTCATCCTGAAGACGAACGATGTCGTCTTCGCCGAGATAATTTCCTCGCTGAATTTCTATAAAAACGAGGTTTGTGGGCCCTGGGTTCTCAACACGATGAGCGGCGCCGATGGGAATGTCGATCGCCTCGCCGGCTTGCACGAGTATATCTTCGCCGTCTCGAGTCACCTTCGCAGTTCCTTCAACCACGAACCAGTGTTCCGCGCGTTGTGAGTGTTTCTGATAGCTGAGTCTTTGACCCGGCAACACTTCGATCCGCTTAACTTTGAAGTTGCGATCTTCTTCGAGCACGGTGTAGGTGCCCCACGGCCGGCGATCAAACTCTCGCATAAAGCTCCTCCTCGAACGGTGGAACGTACTTCATTGAACACGAAAACACAAAGGCCCAAAATGGGCCTCTGTGTCGTTATGTTATTGAGTTTGGTTTTAAGAGTTGGCTTTCAACGTCGTATAGATCACGGCGTTCCGTCTCTTGACCAACACCAGTGCCGGCTTGGCGCCTGACTGCTGAATTGCCGCACTGAACTCGGTAGATGTTTTTACCGGCTGGCGATTCACTTCCTGAATCAAGTCGCCCTGGCGAATGCCTGCGTTTGCAGCGCTGCCCGATGGATCGACGCGCGTCACAAGTAATCCCTGGTCGTCAGCATCGAGTCCATAACGCGATGCCGTTTCCGCAGTGAGTGGTTGGACAGTCAGTCCAAACTTCGTGTTTCCGGTCGAACCGGAGCTGCTGGCGCCTTCCTCATCGCTCGCGGGTTGTTCGCGATCCGGAAGTTCCGCCAGCGCGACCTGGAAATCCTGTTCGCGGCCGTTGCGACGCGCGGTTACGTCAACGTTCGATCCCGGAGGCATGCTGGCCACGAGATTTCGCAGGCTGTTGTTGTCGATCACCGGTTGTTTGTTGATCGCAATGATCACGTCACCGCGCTTGAGTCCAGCTTTTTCAGCGGGGCCACCGTTCGCAACCGAAGTCACGATCGCGCCTCTCGCTGCGGGCAGACTCAAACTCGACGCCAGATCTGCATCGACTGATTGAATCGTCACGCCGAGCATGCCGCGACGGACTTTTCCAGTCTTCATCAACTGGTCCATTACAGCTTTCGCCATGTTCGAAGGAATCGCGAAGCCGATACCGATGTTGCCACCGGACGGTGAAAGGATCTGCGAGTTGATGCCAATCAGTTCGCCGTTTGTATTCACGAGTGCGCCGCCGGAGTTACCGCGGTTGATGGCGGCGTCAGTCTGGAGGAAGTCTTCAAAACTGCCGTCGCTGAGACCGGTAGCACGGCCTTTCGCGCTCACGATACCCGAAGTAACTGTTTGCCCGATGCCGAGTGGGTTACCTACCGCGAGCACGAAGTCGCCGACGCGAACCTTGTCGGAATCGCCGAGTGAAAGTGTCGGCAGGTCTCTGGCATCGATCTTCAACACTGCGAGATCGCTCGGTGGGTCGGAGCCCACGAGCTTGGCCGTGAAGGTGCGATTGTCAGTAAGTTCAACTTTGATTTCGATGGCGCCATCGACTACGTGATGATTGGTAAGAATGTAACCGTCAGCATTGACGATGACTCCCGAGCCGACGCCCTGCACGCGCTGCGGTGGCTGCTGCTGTAACTGCGGCATCCGATCACCGAAAAAGTCGCGGAAGTTCGGGTCGTCCATGAAGGGAAACTGCTGTGCTGGTCGCGAACGCTCGGTCGATCTGATGGTCACGACCGCCGGTGAAACCCGGCTGACGAGGTCGGCATATGACGTCTGCACGCCGGCAACGCTGGTAGCGGCCGGCGCCGTCGCGGATCCGGCGGGCGCAAGGCTCATCAGCTTGCTCTGGCCGCTACATGATGCGAACGCAAACACAAGCAAAAACAAACTTAAAAAAATGTGAAGTCGCGAAACTGCTCCTCTGTAAGAATTACGTACGTCTCTCATTCCATATCTCCAGGTAATAATTTAGTTTGCCTTATAAAGTGCGAAGTTATGATTCATACGGACGGCTTACGGTTTCCCGTGACAGCGGGGGGCAAGCCCCTCTTCCTGACTTGTTCTATTTTATGGCGCTCACATTCCTAACAAGTCAGGAAGAGGGCTTGCCCCCGCTGCTTCTTGCTTTGTGCTCCACGCGCCTGTGATATACTCCGCGCGTCAAAACGCCAGCAATTTCCGCAGCCTGTACGCCGTATCGCCCCCCGTTTTTCCAACAAAAACACGGCAGGAGTCGAGGTAAAGCACTGGTGCACGGGACAAAAATCTCTAAAGGCCACGACGACAATTCCGTACTTATCGTCAACGACGAGCCCGACCAATTAACTCTGATGGGCAGCCTGTTGCGTAAGGCCGGTTACTCCGTCCTGACCGCCGAAGACGGTGTTGAAGGTCTGACTCTCGCCCGGCGAGAACGGCCTGACCTGGTCATCAGCGACGTCTCGATGCCGCGGATGGGCGGGCTGGAATTCTGCCGCCAAATCCGCGCTGATTCGGAACTCAAAACCGTCCCGATTCTCCTCGTCAGTGCTCGTCAAAAAGATACGGAAAGCGCGGTCGCCGGGTTGCGAGCCGGAGCCGACGACTACCTCGAAATCCCTTTTGATTCAGCGCGCCTGGTCGCGAAAGTCTCGCGCCTGCTCGAACGCTCGCGTCTCGAAGCGAGTTACCGCGACCTCGTCGAACAAGCCAGCGACATGATCTTTACGCAGGATCTGTCCGGCAAGTTGACCAGCATGAACCTCGCCGGGCAAAAGTTTCTGGGACGCCGGCCGGAAGAGATTATTGGCAACTCGTTTTTCGCAGTCTTCGGCATCATTCCGGAAAGCAACGGTTTCGCGGGCAGTCTCGGGCGACCGCAGGAAGCGCGTGAGTTCAGGCACCAGTTTGTGGCGCGCTCCGCGACGGGTGAGGATCGCTGGCTCGATCTCATCGTCTCGCCAATCAAAGACAAGCTCGACGGGACGACTGGGTTTCGCGGCCTCGCGCGCGACGTCACGGAACGCAAGCGTTTTGAAGAAGCGCTGCGCGACTCAGAGGAACGCTATCGCCTGCTCTTCGAATCAACGCCACAACCAATCTGGGTCTATCGCGAAGACACGCTCAGGTTTTTGGCCGTGAACGAGGCGGCCACACGTACGTACGGTTACTCGCGCGATGAGTTTCTTTCGATGACGATCAACAGCATTCGGGCGCAGGAAGATATTCCGACGTTGATGATCAAGAACGATCCGAATGATCTCGTGATCTCGAGTCCGTGGCGTCATAAAACGAAGACTGGCCAGACAATCTACGTCGAGATAAGTTCACATCCGGTCGTCTTCGACGGTAAAAACAGCAAGCTCGTGATCGTTAACGACGTCACTGAACGAAAACTTCTCGACGAAAAGCAACAACGCCTGCACACGTCGCTGCAACAGTCGGCGATGGAATGGCGCCAGACGTTCAACGCGATCGACTTCCCTGTGCTGATAGTTGATCTCGAAAGCAACGTCAAGCGTTCAAATCTTGCGGCGGAACAGATAGTCGGAGTCGATCCCGAACAGATGCTCGGGAAAAAAGTCAGTGAGCTCGGTGAGAACGAGCCATGGAAAAAAGCGGCCGAACTCATCGAACAGATCCGCCTGACTCAGATGCCGGTGGCGGAAGAGGTCAAAGACGAAGCGACCGGAAAAACGTGGGCCATCACGCTTTATCACATCAACGAATTCGGTTCGGTAGGTGAACGTGCGATCCTGATCGCACAGGACATCTCGAAACGCGCGCAGCTCGAAGCGTCGTTACGGCAAAGCGAGATGATGTCGCTGCTGGGATCGCTCGTCGCGGGTGTGGCCCACGAAGTCAGAAATCCACTGTTCGGCATCTCTTCGATCCTCGACGCGTTTGAAACAAGATTCAGCGACCGCACCGAATATTTAAGGTATACAAACGTTCTGCGTGATGAAATCGGGCGTCTCACCGTCCTTATGGAAGAACTGTTAGAGTACGGCAAGCCGTTCCGAGGCGAGTTGTATCTCGTGTCGATGGAAGAGATGGTGGCCCGATCTGTGCGTGCCTGCATGCCATCCGCGGACGTGGCCCAGGTGAATCTCGAAAGCAGGGTTGAGGAGTCGTTGCCGAAGATTAGGATTGACCGCCGCAGGCTTTCGAAAGTATTTGTGAACCTGATCGAGAATGCGATTCAACATTCGCCGCAGAAGAGTTCGGTAATCGTTGAAGCTAACAAGGTAATAGACGGTAACCAGGAATGGGTCCAGTGTGCCATCAAAGATTCCGGCGCCGGCATTCTACCC
>DATEWS010000255.1:0-5648 GCA_035257785.1 Pyrinomonadaceae bacterium | reverse complement strand
TTTGTTTGCTGAATCGCCGGCCGCCCACATGACAAACAGATCGCCATTGATGCGCGTGATACCGTTGCTACTGACGCCGTTGTAGAACGTATATTGCCCGCCGATCACGATCTTTCCGTCAGGTTGAATGGCAATTCCACGCACGGGAAACGGCACGTTGATTCCCGTGCCCGAGTTGAAGGAGGTATCGAGCGAACCACCGCTATCGAGACGGGCGACACCGTTCACTGTAGTTCCATTAAATGTCGGAAATCCTCCAACGATGACAATCTTCGAATCGGGTTGCAGCGCGATTGCCTGGATCGTGTGACCGTCAGTGCCTAAGCCTGGATCGAAAGTTCCATCGATTGCGCCACTAGTCTCGAGCCGTGCAATTCCGTGTTTTCCAAACGGCGTATCGACTCCAATAAATTCGCCGGCAACAAGTATCTTTCCGTCCGGCTGAACCAGGACCTGTCGCGGCGCCATACTAATTCCCAGGGCTGAATTGAACGTTCCATCGAGTGTGCCGTTGCTGTTCAGACGCACGACTCGCGTGTTGTTGGCAGTAGAGAAACTGATGAAGCCTCCGCCCACGATGATCTTTCCATCGGGCTGCAAAGCCAATGTGCTGACAACGCCGGTCGAGCCTGACGCTGGAACAAACGAATCGAGACTGCCATTGTCATTGAGGCGTGCTACGTGGTTGCGGAGAATGCCATTGACAAGCGAGAAATCGCCTCCGATGAGAATCTTTCCATCCGGTTGGACCACGATCGACCGAACCACATCATCGGGAAAGACAGCAGCGAATGAGCTATCGAGGGTTCCATTGCTGTTTAGCCGCGCGATGCGAGAGCGCGGTGCCCCATCGTAGGAAGCAAAGTTTCCACCAATCAGGATCTTTCCATCCGCTTGCAGGGCCATGCACAACACATCAGTGTCCGGTCCAGCGCCGGGATTGAACGAACCATCGATTGTCCCGTCTGAGTTGAGACGCGCGACGCGATTGCGTGAAACGTCGTTGTAGAACAGGAACGCACCAGCAATGAGAATCTTTCCGTCAGGTTGAAGTACGACTGGCTGCACATACTGCGGCAGCGCACTCGAATGCGACGAGGCGCCGGTTCCGGTGTTGAAGCTCGTATCCAAACTGCCGGGCGCAAACACGTAATCGGCCGCTGATGTAGTCACATCCGAGAGGTTTACTTTCGCAAACACGGCGTTGTCTGTGCCGCCGGTGCGCGTCAATGTGATAGTCGCGTTGCCGTCGCCTTCACCAACGCTGAAGCCCGGCGACGTGAACGCGATCGCGCCTGGATTGTCGGCTCCGTCAACGACGTTGACTGTGAACTGCTTTTCGGTAAACAAGCCCTCTCCGTCAGTCGAGCGAACACGAATCGTGAAGATTGGTTTCGTTTCGAAGTCGAAGGTGGAGGCTGTTCTCAGTTGATCTCCGCTGATAGAGAACGACGCGTTATCAACACTGCCTGCACCGCTGACGAGCGTGTAACTGAACGTTTGCAGCGCGTCAGGATCAGTGGTGCCCAATGTGCCCACGAGTGTGTTGCCCGGACTGTTGTCAGCTACGTTGTTATTTGAAAGAGATATGTCGGTTGGCGTGTCGTTGACCGGAGTCACAGTGAGAATAAACGTGTCTGACATGCTTTCCGTACTGCTGGTGACGGTTACCGTAATAGTCGCAGTGCCTGTCTGGTCGAGAACCGGCGAGATGTTGAGTGTGCGTGTCGAGCCACTTCCAAACACGTTTAGATTCGCATTCGGAACGAGTGTTGTGTTGCTTGATGAAGCAGACACGTTCGTGATCGCACTCTGGTCGCCCACGTTAAAGCTGAACGAAAGGAACGTTTCTTCAGGAGTCGACTTATCAGCGATGTCTTCGACGCTTGCTCGCGCTTCGAACGCACCGATGTCTACGGTCTGCGTCGTGTTCGCATCCGCTGAATCTGCGGCGCGGCTGATTCCTCGTTGATCAGTTGTCAGCGACAGGCCGAGCGCCGGTGAGCACGAATTATTCAGTACGCAATTGGTTCCCGCTTCAATGGCTGGACTACCAGCAAGCAGTCTGTGTGTTTCTGTTGGCCCGCCATTGTTTGCCAATGGACCAAGCAGTGGATTCGCTACGCCCACCAGATTATTGTTGACGCCGTTGACCAAACCTCCCGCGCCGCCTGTTCCGATAAGATTGAAGGAACTGGCAGCGTTGAATGAGTTATTCATCACGTCGTCAGCAGTCGTGCCGGTGCTACCGTTGAAGTTGCGGGCAACGATCGTATTGTGAATCGTCACTGGACCAGTAAAGATGAAATACGCGCCACCGCATGAAAAGCTTGGGCTGGTGTCGTCGCTGTCGCAACGATTGTTTGTGATGGTGGTGTTTACAATCGTCACCGGGGCTCCGCTAACGTTGGTTGTGCCCTGACTGATAAGCCCGCCTCCTATGACAGCGGCCCGGTTTCCGCTGATCGTACTGTTTACCACCGTCAGAGGAGCGTTGCCGCTCTGCGTGCCATCCATACTAATTCCGCCGCCGCTCTGTCCATTATTGCCAGTGAGGGTGCTTTGGATGATTTGCACGGGCGCATTACCGCCCTGACCTGAACTAGCAACCCCGCCAGAACCACTCGGCGCTGAGTTATTGTTAATGGTGCTATTTGTGATCGAGAGATTCGCAGTTCCATTGAAGCCAAAGTTGAAGATGCCACCACCGCTGCCGATAGCGCTGTTGCCGGTGATCTGGCTGTTGAGAATAGTTAGTGTGGCGCTGCCGCCGTTTGAACCGTCGTTGTAGAGGGCGCCGCCAAAGCCGGCGGGACTGACCTGAACGGCGGAATTGCCGCTGAGAATACAATCGGTGATTGTCAGCGAGCTGTGATTGTTCCAGATCGCGCCGCCGGCGTTACCAGGAAAATTGCCGGAGACTCGACCGTTGCTTAACGTCAAACCGGCGATGCTAACCGTAACTCCTCCATTGATGTTGAATATGCGAAAGTCAGGTGTGCCGCCGGCTGTGCTGCGCTGAACCGTCAGCGAACCTGAGCCCGGACCTGTGATCGTGAGGTTCTTGTTAACCAGCAACTCCGCGGAGGTCAAAGTGATCGGACTGATCACTGTTGCCAGGTTGAAAGTAATCGTCGATCCGGCGCACGCGTCTGCGATCGCCTGACGCAAACTTCCGGCGCCATTGTCGACATTGTTGGCGACGACAGGATCAGTCGTGCAGCCTCCCTGCGCTCTTGACGTGGAGTCATTGCGTGCGATGACGAAGACCATCGCTGCTAAGAGCCCAACTGAAACGACGACACGAAGTAGGAAGTAAACCGGTACGGTTGCACAAGGAAGAGGGATTGCTTTTTTCATTTGGATTTGGGAGGTTCAATCTCGGGAAGTGCATTGGGTCCGAGTTAGATCAAGATAAGACGAGAGCTGTGGCAAATTAACATTTTGGCGCGGGGGCGGGCAAGATTTAGTACTGCCTCAAGTTGAAATGTAAATAATACGCTTCGGCGTATTACTTCCTGAATTCGAACTGAGGCACTACCCAAGATTTTTGTGTTTACCTTGTAGGTCCGCACGCGCAGGTAGCCAATCGATCGCAATAGGGATTGAATCCTCCGACTTCAACAAACGCCTTGACGATCTCATTCGGATGAGTCACGCGAAACTTCAATGTAGGTATTCCCTGGCCTTCAACGATTTCGCCACCCTGCACACTCCAGCTGTAGGTCAGGTCGTATTTTGGTTTACCGCCTTCGACAACCAGTTTTACCACATATGTTTTTCCGGTCTCGAGCAGGTCAGTTGGGCAGCCGATGATCAGTTTTGGACAATCTCCAGGCGCGGGTTTTTCCGGCGCCGGATAGCGTCGAATATTCAAAGGTTGTCTTTCAATAGTTGATAGAAGAACGGGAGGTTTTGCGAGTCCGGCAAAGGCCGGCACTGTATTCAAGTGAACTTTATTGATAAGTGATTTAGAAACGGCGAGGGCGAAACAGTGATAGGCCATATCGGCACTTCCCAGGCCACGGAGAGGCTCTCCGCGGATTTCGCAGAGGAGCGTCTTGTCCTGCAAAACTGGCTTTTCAAACGAGACGCGGATTGACCCGGATCCTTCATCGTGCCGGAGCAACACCAATGCTTCCTTGTTGAAATCGATCTTTGCGTTAAGCAGAGCGTCTACGAAGTCTTGTCGATCATTCCATGCTTGCTGAGATATTTCGTCGAGGAAGGCTTTGAAATCGTCGCTGGAAGTGATAGCCATCGACTCAAAATGGCTGTAACCAAACTCTCTCTCGCGAATGTTTATAGTTCTGAACGCCGATTCGCTCTGATTGTTTGATTCGTGGGGGTAAAGCAGCATTGCGAACGTCACGCAGCAAAGCGAAAAAACTACTTTCATAACAACCTTCCATTTTGTGCGCGAATTTAGACCTTTAATGAGCCGCGGAATCCGCGAACGGCGTAGTACGATTCGGCGCCGTTGTGATAGAGGAAGACGTGGTTGTAGCGGCGATCACAATAGAGGGCGCCGCCGAGTTTTCGAATGTCAGCAGGTGTTGTCACCCAGCTCGACGTTTTCAAATCGAAATTTCCGAGTTGCTGCAATTTGCGATACTGCTCTTCCGTCAAAAGCTCGATGCCCATGTCGGTCGCCATCGCAACAGCACTGTTTGCCGGTTTATGTTCCTTCCTCGCCTCCAACGCTTCACGATCGTAACAAATACTTCTGCGGCCCTTTGGACTCTCCGCTGAACAATCATAAAAAATGTATTCGCCCGTCTTCTTGTCATAACCAACAACGTCCGGTTCACCGCCCGTCTTTTCCATTTCATTTAACGACCAGAGCTTTTTAGCATCAGCGTCCAGCCGCGCTTGTACTTTCGCCCATTCGAGACCTTTATGGCGATCCATGTTTTTCTCGAAACGCTCTTTCAACCCTTTGAGAAGTTCGGCACGTTGTTCTGAGGACAACTTCTTGTTCATGCTTCTTTATCTACAGTAGGTGTGGGCAAAAAGACAATAGTGTAAGATTCTGGGCGGGAGCTAATTAATTTGAAACGTTGCCCAGAGTGCGATTCACTCTTTTCTGATACAGAACAATTCTGCGAGCTTGACGGCACGCCGCTCGTTGGCGTCGACGAAGCTCCAAATCCGTTGCCTGTGGACCAAACAGGTGGGGCGCCTCGCATAGGTTCAAATCGAGCACTGCTTCCAATCGGAGTGGTTACCGGTGTTCTGCTCGGAGTGCTGCTGTCTTTGCTTTACTTCGCGATGTCGCGTCAACCAGCGCAGGACAATTCCAACACAGCGAGTTCCAGTTCGAGCACGCGGCAACAGGAATCTCTCCAGCCTCAGCAGGCGGCTCCGCAGACCGCTGCCGCTCCTTCGGTTGAACCGTCAGTCGAGCCTTCGCCGTCTCCAAGCACCGAAACGCCATCGCCTCAAAACCCCACGCATCTTGAATTGAGCAGCTCAGACCCAACGGCGGGAGGCGCAAAGCGTCCCAGTAATCCAGTTGTCATTACGCTGAATACTGGTGCGACGATTGAAGCCGACGAAGCATGGCAGACCGGAGAGGGAATCTGGTATCGGAAACACGGTGTCGTGTCGCTTCTTGATCCAAAGAACGTCAAAGCAGTTGAGAAAGT
>DATEWS010000254.1:0-5691 GCA_035257785.1 Pyrinomonadaceae bacterium | reverse complement strand
CGCGATGTCTTGCGCCGCACGTTTCGTTAGCTCCTCGTCTGAGTAACAGTCGAAGAGCAACTTGTTTTCCGACAACGTGTTCTTGATCTCTTCGTTCGTGAATTCAGGACCAGTGTAAGCGCCAGCCATCGCTTCCGTGCGCGCGTGCTTGAGCAGACCGTTGTAGATTTGATAACAAACACCGAGCGCGGTGCCACTGTCGCCAGCCGCAGGTTGAACGAAGAGACGTTTGAACGGTGTGTGCAGCAGTATTTTTCCGTTCAGCACCGAGTTGTACGCGACGCCGCCGGCGAGACCGAGGTCGGTCAGCCCGGTTTGCTCGTGGAGATGATTCAGGATGTGAAAGCCGACCTCTTCGAGTCGCAACTGCAAACTCGCAGCGATGTCGCGCTCACGATCGGTAAGCGGCGACCCGGGCTCACGTGGTGGTCCAAAAAGCTGCGCGTATTCGTCGGAGTAAACGCGTCCGATCACAGGCGACCCTGCGTCCCAGGTCATCTCGACCCCTTCGGCGTGATGACGAAAGTAGTTGAGGTTCAGGCGAAACTGCGCGTTCTCTTCAGTGCGGATGATGTCGCGAAACTCGTTAATGAACCGCGGCTGACCATAAGGCGCGAGGCCCATCACCTTCCCTTCGTCGCCGTAGTGCGGAAAGCCGAGAAACTGCGTCGTCGCGGTGTAAACGATACCAGTTGAGTGTGGATATTCAACCTGGCCCAGCACTTCGATCGAGTTTTCCTCGCCGACCGCCCACATCGTCGAGATGAAGTCGCCAAAGCCGTCTATCGACAAGAGCGCGGCGCGTTCGAACGGCGACACGAAGAAACAACTGGCGAGATGCGCGCGATGATGCTCGACGTTATGAAAGCGCGCGCGCAGTAGTTTTTTTGAGACACCAAACACACGAGCGAGTTCGTCCTTTAGGTCGCGAACCTTCGCGGCGTTGCCGAGTCGATCCTTGATCTGATTGAAGATGCCCTCGCTCGCTACGCGCGTCGCTGCAAATAAGATCTTCTTGTGCAAATGCGCCGACGGATCACGCGAGACCCCGACGTGGTCCAACTCTTCCGGACCGATTCCCGCCGCCTCGAGACAATATTTAGTTGCCTGACTCGGAAACCCCGCGGAGTGCTTGAAGCGATTGAAGCGCTCTTCCTCCGCCGCCGCGATCAGCTTCCCGTCGCGAATGATCGCCGCCGCCGCGTCGCCGTGATAAGCGTTAATACCGAGAATGTACATCCGCGTTAATGCGCATAAATCCGCGGCCCAGATTGATCGACAGCATCAGCTCCGCGGCGGTCCTCTGAAATGCGTAATAAAATCCCTGCCACCCATCCAAAATCCCGCCTCGCAGGATCAGGCAGTACACGAGCATGACCGGCGGCACTATTACGATCCAACGTCGCAACCGATCCGCTAAGCCCAACTCCGCCGAGTCGGCAGTCAACAACTTCTGTGCTTCGAGCTCGGTATAGCGAGTCTGCGAACGAAACCAGCGACGTAACGACTTACGATCGTCATGCATCAGCGGCGTTCGCAACTCGCCGATCGGCCCCTGCACTGCAACTCGCTGCGTGTGCCCATCCTGAACGTACGACGCCCCCTCACGCCGGTAGAGCACCGTAACCGCCGGATAGATCCCGCTGCGGAGTCTCTTTCCGTTGATGCAATAAACGAAGTTTGCGCGATACGCGACTCCTTCGGGCTGAAGCTGTTCAAGCTCCGCGATCAACTCGTTCGAAACCACGTAATCCGCATCGAGCGCGAGCACCCACGGCGTCGTGATGCCGGTCTCTTTCAATCCAAACTCCCACTGGTCTCGATGATTGTCGAACGTTCTTTGAAACACGCGCACTTGCGGCGACGACTTTGCGATCGCAACCGTCTCGTCGTCGCTAAAGCTATCGACAACAACCACGTCTTTCGCCCAACTCACGCCCGCGAGCGCGCGCGCGATGTTCGGCGCCTCGTTATAGGTGAGTATCAGCGGCGTTATTTGATCGAGCATATTTCAGGAGCAGGTGCAGCGTGCAGGAGGCAGGTTTCCTTCTGCTCCTGTAATCTGGTCCTGCTCCTGTTTCCGAGCATGACAGATCATGTTTTTCCAAAGCCACGGCGCGCGACCATAGAACGTGAAATTAAGATCGGTAAAGCTGTGGCTGCTCATCAGCTTCGACAACGTGTGCACACTAAAGAACTTGATATGGCCGCCATCGTGCAGTGCGGAGTAGTGCGCGTCCATCTTGCCGGTTGCGGCGAGCACCAGGTTCTTGAGATAGCCGTGATACGGCGTCCCGAGAAGTATCTGACCATGCCGTTTGAGCAAAGACGTCGCGGCTTCGAGCAGGTCTGACGGACGATAAAGATGTTCGATGACGTCGCTCGAAATGACGAGATCGAAACTTCCGAGACTTTTCAGATCGGCATCGATCATTGCCTCGACAAACTCAACGTCGGGATATGTAAGTCGCGCGATCTTGATCCCGCTAGGCGAAGCATCGACGCCGGTGACTTGATAACCCAACGCTGCGAGCCGTCCGGTTATGTGGCCGTTTCCGCATCCGAGATCGCAGATCGATTTAACACCATCGAGCACTTTCACGAGCTCGACGAACACACGCGTCAACCTCTCGCCTGAGTCACCATTGCCGGCCTGCCCGGTGTGCCACTCAAACTCGGTGTACGTCGGCGCGGCCATTCTCTGCCAGGACCTGTTGATAAAGTTGGACCAAACTCTTCGCTGCGTTCTCCCACGAATAACGGAGTGATAACTGCTTACCTCCGCGACCACGTTTCGCGCGCTCGGCTTCGTCACTCAGAGCCTCAGCGAGTTTTATCGTGAGTGATTCCTGATCGATCGCCGCGATCCAACCCGCATTAGCTTTCACGATCTCCGGCGCGAGATTTACGCCCGGACTCACCAGCACCGGAACCGAGTGTGACATTGCTTCCATCACGGAGAGGCCAAAATTTTCCTGGTGCGACGGCAACGCCAACAGTGAAGCGCAACCGAGCAAAGCATCTTTCTGTTCGCCATCAATCCAACCCGTAAACACGATTTGGTTACATTGCGAAGCCTTGTTCTTGAGCTTCGAAACGTAATCAGGTGGACCGTCACCCGCAAGCACCAGTCGCCAGCCTGGCGTTTTGGCCAAAGACAGAAAGGCGTCAACCAAAACGCCGAGACCTTTTTTCGGATGCAGGCGCGACAACACAAGCACGTAAGGATATCGAGCGAGATCCGGAAAGTGACGCGCGAGCGTTTCTCTCGTCGTAGCAGATGGGTTTTCGATACCGAGCGGAACGACGCGGCCGTGATTCAGGCCCGTGAGTCTTTCGGTCGAGAGCTTTTCTGCCTCGGATGTGTAATGCACTGCGGCCGCGCGTTGCAGCATTCTCTTGCCTGCAACTTGCCAGAACAGACGCTTGCGCAGAGGCTTTTGCGTCATGCTCCATGGATCAAGTGTTCCTAGCGGACGAATAAGGTAGGGCACTCCAGTTCGCTGGCAAGCGCGCGCGGCCGCGACCGAAGAATGATTGAACACTGCATGCACGTGGGCCAGATCGAATTGTCGAATGTTTGTCGTGAGCCACGACGCGAGTGGCCGCGAGTATTTGAACGACTCTCCAAACTCTGCCGGAAACAACATCGCCGGCACGCCTTTGTACTCAGCGACACTTTTGTCCTTCAGTCCTGCGTCGGTCGACACCAGCAACACTTCGATTCCCTGCTGCATGAGGGCGCGGCACATCGGAATGATTGCGGTTGCTGGACCACCAGACCGCTCGGCAATTGACGGGATGACGTGCAGGACTCTCATGCAAACGAAACGCGATTGAGCTCACACCACTTCGCGAGCACGTAAAGCGACCACGGCCGCGACCAGCCAACCGCGCGCGGCTTTTGCAGAAAGTTGCGCCAAAGCTTTTGCACCGCTCCGGAGTTCAGCGCGGGCGCGGAAAGCATGGCGTCATCTTCGAACACGCAGGACACTTCACTTCGCAGGTTTTGTTGCAGCCACTTTTCGAATGGCAGTGTGAATCCCATCTTCGGCCGCGCCAGGAAATCGTGTGGCAACAGATCTGCCAGCGCATCCGCGAGCAGTGGTTTTGGTCTTCCGTGATCTAACTTCCATCGACCAGGTAACGAAAGCACGTAATCAACGAGCTTTGTATCAACAAATGGCACGCGCACCTCGAGCGAATGGGCCATGCTCATCGCGTCAGTGTCACGCAACAGCGTGTTGGACATATAACCGCTCAACTCGAGTCGTGAGACTGCGTTCACGACATCAGCGTCACAGTGATGGCCATTGCTTTCATTGACGTTGTGTCCAGTGATCGCTGCAATGGAATCGGGGGAAAAAAGCTGACGCGAAATGCGATAAACATCGGCCGGACTCCCGTCGCTGTTTGCTAACTGCCAAAACTTATGTCGCTGCACAGAGCCGTTCTTGACGATACTTGAAGCCGCACTGAGAACTCGCCGCGACGTTCGCGACATCGAATCGAGTTTGAGAGCGCGTCTGAAACTCGGATAGCCCGCGAACAACTCGTCACCCCCAACTCCTGAAAGTGCAACTGTGACACCTGCGTTTTTCACAGCTTGCGAGACAACGAACGTGTTGATGCCGTCCATTGTTGGCTGATCGATTGATGCGAGTGCATGCGGCAAAAGGCCGAGCAAACGATCTTCATTTAGCCGAATCTCCGTGTGATCCGCTTGGAATTGCGCGGCCACGGCGCGTGAGAAAGGAGCTTCCGTAAACGTGGGTTCATCAAAAACGACACTGAACGTCTTCGGACGTTTGATCCGGCTCATCAATGCGACGAGGGCACTCGAATCCATCCCACCCGAAAGAAACACACCGAGCGGCACATCGCTGACGAGATGAAGCTGAACCGACTCGTCCAACTCATGACGCAACCTCGCAACCGCCTCATCTCTACTCTTCGGCACCTCCTCGCTTCGTATAACCGCAAACTCTATCTCGTTGAATTCAACGGCTTCATTCACCTCGAGATAATGTCCCGGTAACAACTGCCTCACGCCATCAATAATTGCCAGCGGCGCGGCAACTGATCCGTTCGCGAGATACGAATCAACTCCCGTGCTGCTGAGCCGTCGTGGCACCAACCCACTCGCCAACAGCGCGCGTAACTCCGACGCGAAGATCAACTGATTTGAATTGGCGTAGTAGTAAAGCGGCTTGATACCCAATGGATCGCGCGCGAGAATCAACCGCCGGCGTTGCTGGTCCCAGATCGCAAACGCAAACATCCCGCGCAACCGGCGAAACGCATCCACACCCCAGCGACCATACGCGCGAAGCACAACCTCGCTATCCGTGTTTGAACTCCACTCACCACCAAGTTCGCGACGCAGTTCTTTAAAGTTGTAAGTCTCCCCGTTGTACGTGATCCAGTTGCCCGTCTCGGGATCGTGCATGGGCTGATGACCCGCCGCGGAGGTATCAATGATCGCAAGCCTCGTATTCCCTAACACGATCTTGTCAAACTGCAGAACGCCCTGATCATCCGGCCCGCGATGCCGCTGCGCCTCATTGATGCGCACAACGACCTCTTTGTCAGAACGTCCCAAAATGCCGGAGATACTACACATCTATAAAAGCCCCGTAGCTGGAACAAGTCAGGAAGAGGGGCTTGCCCCCGCTCACAGAATCCCCTGAT
>DATEWS010000253.1:0-2380 GCA_035257785.1 Pyrinomonadaceae bacterium | reverse complement strand
AATCAGGAACACCGACAACCGCAGCCGCCGCAACGTCCGGGTGCTGGTAAAGCACTTCATCAATCTCGCGCGGATAGATGTTTTCACCGCCGCGAATGATCATGTCTGACTTGCGATCGACGATGTAGAAAAACCCGTCTGCATCGCGATAGCCGATGTCGCCGGTGTGAAACCAGCCGTTGCGAAATGCATTGTCGTTGGCCGCATCGTTTTTATAGTAACCCTTGAGAATGTTTTCGCCGCGCAGGACGATCTCACCCAACTCGCCGTCTTGCACTTCGCGATCGTCTTCATCAACCACGCGCATCTCGTTGCCAATCGGAATTCCGCAGGAACCCGGGCGCCGTCGTTGATCGGGTGGATTAAACGTCGAGCGACAAGTCGATTCCGATAGACCGTAGCCTTCGATCACGAGACAGTTGAACGTCTCTTCAAAACGTCGCAACACTTCGGCGGGCACTGGCGCTGAGCCGCACATCGCGAAGCGCAACTGATCGGTTTTCAATCCAGCGGGAACTCCATCCGGGTACGTGTGCAAAAGCATCGACAGCATCGTCGCCACTGAGCCGAACGAAGTGATCTGGTAATCCGAAATGATTTGCCAGAAACGCGAGGCGGAAAACCTCGGACTCACGACTGTTGATCCACCGGCATAGAGCGCCGACATCGTCGTTACGGAAACGGCGTTCATGTGAAACAGCGGCATGATGGTCAGTAGTCGATCGTTTTCGGTGAATCCGAGCCAGTCGGTGATCTGGCGCGCGTTCGCGATGACGTTGCCGTGCGTGAGCAAACAGCCTTTCGGTTTGCCCGTCGTGCCGGAGGTGTAAATGATGATCGCCTCGTGATCGAGATCTATGCCCGCGGCTGGTACACGATCGTTTGAAAATTCCCGCGTGGCTTCGGCTTCGTTATCGAAGCGAATGACCGTAGGCAGCTCGTTCTCTATCGACCTAATCACCGGTAAAAATTCCGAGTTGACCAGCAAGGCTCTCGCTTCCGAGTTCGAAATTACGTATGCAATCTCCTGCGATTTGAGCAGTGAATTTATTGGACCAGCGAGCGCGCCTAGTTGCCAGCACGCGAAATAAGCAATGACGTACTCGACGCTGTTCGGAAGCAACAGGCTGACGACATCGCTCTTCCGCACACCGTTTGCCGCAAGCATGCTTGCAGTGCGCATCACCGCGCCTTCGAATTCTTTGTATGTGAACTGGCGTTTGTCTGCTTCAGAGAAAAGAAAGAGCTTATCAGGCGCCGCGTCGACGCGTTGTTTCAGGAGTTCAGGAATCATCGGTCTTATTAAGCCACAGATGAATGCGGATTTACACAGACATGATATATTCGCACGCACTTGTATGAATACTTATCGCAATTTTATCGGCGGCAAATGGATTGAATCTGCCTCCACACGCACCGCTCCAAACATTAACCCTGCAAACACGGACGACGTCCTCGGCACGATTCGCCAGGCGACGCGCGAAGAAGCGCGTTCGGCTGTCGAAACTGCCGCGGGGGCCTTTCGTGATTGGCGTGCGACTCCGGCTCCCGTTCGCGGTCGTATCGTCGGCAAGGCTGCCCGGCTACTCGAGGAAAACAAAGAAGAGCTCGCGCAACTGCTCACGCACGAAGAGGGGAAGACGATTGCCGAGTCACGGGGTGAACTCCAGCGTTCGATCAACGTCGCGGAGTTCTGTGCGGGCGAGTCGCGAAGAATGACGGGCGAGACCATTCCTTCCGAGTTGCCGTTAAACTTCGCTTACACGATCAAGCAGCCGCTCGGAGTCGTCGCTTGCGTGACGCCCTGGAACTTTCCGGTTGCAATTCCGATCTGGAAGATCGCGCCGGCGTTAGTTGCGGGCAACACTGTAGTTTTCAAACCCGCTTCGATCACACCCGCGACTGCGGTTCGCATCATCGAGATCTTCGAAGCCGCAGGAATTCCGGCTGGCGTGCTCAACCTCGTACTCGGCTCCGGCTCCGAGGCCGGCGACGAGATCATCAACCATCCGGCAGTCAAGGCGATCTCGTTTACGGGATCAAACGGCGTCGGCATTCGACTCTACGAACAGGCGTCACGTCGCGGCGCGAAGGTGCAGTGTGAGATGGGTGGCAAGAATCCGGTCGTGATTCTCGAAGATGCCGACATGGACCTCGCTGTCGAATCGACCGCTCAAGGCGCTTTTGGATCTTCAGGACAACGCTGCACGGCGACGAGTCGCGCGGTCGTCGTGGATCAGATCGCTGACGAGTTTGTCGAACGTGTCGTGAAACGAGCGGAGTCGATGCGGATTGGCGCCGGATCGGATCCGCAAACGGAAATGGGTCCGAGTGTTGACGAGAGTCAGTTCAACACAGTGCTCAAGTACATCGACATCGG
>DATEWS010000252.1:0-2330 GCA_035257785.1 Pyrinomonadaceae bacterium | reverse complement strand
TGAAAACCTGATTCACGGATTTTGAGGATTTGAGGCTGTTAGGGCTTTTTGCCCTAGCTGGGGTGTGCGCGGTGATTTTTTAAGCCACCCCGCCCAGAAGGAGCAGCTAATCACCGCGCACATCATCGACATCAGACCACGTAAAACCAAGCTCCTCCCAAAGCTTGGTTTATCGCCCGCGCCGTGTAAGCAACGCCGCCGCTCGGCGTCACGTCTGCGCTCCCGCGCCGTAAAGCTCCACGGATTTTGGGACGAGTGCCTGTTGCCGACATGAGGACCTTGAGAAATCTTTCTTTTCAAACTAGCTGAGCCGCAAGTCTTTCGAGGTCAACCGGGCTCCTTTTCACTGTCAAACGTGCCGCTAGTCAAGTTATAACTTATTCTAGTACAGGCACCTTACACTAGATGCAGGAAATTTTGCAACAGGAAAATGGCGTTATCATCTCGGGAGGCTCTCAAGCCTACCCTCCGGCTGGCAACAGGATTCTTCCATTTAGGCATCTGAGGACAGTCAGAATTCCACTATCCGGAACGACCTATTCACTCTTTAAGGTTGATATGAAGAGAGCAGTTATGAGGATTTTTCCGTTCGTTGCCGTCGTGGCCCTCGTGGTCCTTACGACCCTCAGCGCGTCGGCCCAGGTCGCAACTCAACCCGTAGCCGCTGGTCCAGCAGATACCGTCGATACGGCGCACATCATTCAAGCCTTTACCACCAAGGAAGCAGAGTTTCGTCGTGCGCTGAACAGCTATTCATTCAAACGCGACGCACTGATTCAAAGCATCGGTATGGGTGGTCAGGTGATCGGTGAGTATCATCGCGTTTCCAACTTCACCTTTGACGACCAGGGAAATCGCTACGAGAAGATCAGCTTCTTTCCGATGCCGACGATGTCGGAGATCACCCAGCAGGATATCGACGACCTCGGTGGCGTTAATCCGTTCGCTCTCGAGCCCTCGAAAGCTGATCTATACAACTTCCGTTACGTCGGCAAAGAAAAGATAGACGAGCTGAATCTGTACATCTTTGATGTGAGTCCGAAGATCATGCCGAAAGCGAAGAAGGATGGTGATCGACTGTTCTTGGGCCGCATCTGGGTTGACGATCAGGATCTTCAGATCGTGAAGACGAAGGGCAAAGGCGTTCCGGAAACCAAGATCAATAAGTTTCCGACGGTCGAGACTTATCGCGAACACATCGATGGTCGTTACTGGTTTCCCACTTATTCGTACGCTGACGAAGAGTTGATTTTTGATAATGGTGGTTCGATTCACGTGCGCATGAAAGTGCGCTATACGGACTTCACTCCAACACGCGCGACGTTGAAGGTTACTGAGATCGGTGAGAATGACGATTCAACGACTTCGACCGGTGTTGCGAAACCGGTTGACGGTGGCGTGCTCAATGCAAAGGCGATCTCGTTGCCAAAGCCGGTTTACACGCAGGAGGCGAGAAGACAAAAAGCCTCTGGTCGAGTAACTGTTCGTGTAATTGTCGATGAGAATGGCAAGGTGATTTCCGCGCAGGCGCTTAATGGACCGGCCGTATTACGTGAGGCTGCCGAAGCAGCGGCGCGTCAGGCTATATTCGCGCCAACAACGCAGGACGGGATCACGGTCAAGGTCACAGGAACGCTGACGTACGACTTCTGAGAACAATAGGTCCTATCGTCCTATAGGACCTATTTTTCCAACTCCGCAGCGATTGAGGCGCGCACCGAAGCAATCAATCGATTCATATCCTCATCAGTCTCGACAGCAGAGATCTCAACAGGCGGCAGTAGCACCATCTCCAATGTGCCCGCTCTCGCTTCACCAATTCCCTTGCCCATCAACACATCGGAATTCTTGATCGCCACGGGCACCACCGGCACGCCCGCTTGTCTCGCCATGTAAAACGCACCTTTTTTGAACGGCAACAACTCCCCCGGCTTCGCTCTCGTGCCTTCGACAAAAACAGCAAATGAAACTCCTGACCGAATCCGCTTAGCGGCAGCTTCTGTTGTTCGAATCGCACTCTCGCGATTCGTTCGATCGATCGCCATCACATTTACAAAACCCATCCCGACACCCAGCACCGGCACCTTCAGAAGCTCTTTCTTCGCCAACAACCCGATTCGACGTCCGGTGTAGATAAACATGGCCGCCGTGTCGAGGTACGAGCGGTGATTGGAAACAAAAACATACGTCTGTTTCGGATCCAATAACTCGAGGCCGCGAACTTCGACGCGCACGCCGCTCAAACGCAACCAATTCCTTGCGCCAAACAGCGCCCAGGGATAAACCAGTTCATGCTTGTTGACCAACCAGGAAAACAGCAGTATCGGCGG
>DATEWS010000251.1:0-3402 GCA_035257785.1 Pyrinomonadaceae bacterium | reverse complement strand
GTGCCTTTCCCGTTGTGCTTCGTCTTTTGCACGTTGATGTGGAAAGCCTTCACCTCGTCGTCCAGGCGTACCGGCATTACTACGGCGTCCTTCGCCGGTATAACCATCGGAATGCTGGTGTTCTCATATTTCTATTTATGGACCGCAATGTTCGCGTGGCTTGTCAGCGTCGTACTGCTCTGGCTCATCCTGCGATGGGCTGATGCGACAAGAGTTATACGCGCAGTTATTGGGGTGGGCGTGCCGTTGTTTGTCGCTCTCACATTCTATGCGTACCTTATCTCCCAGGTCCCACAAACCGGGGGAAAAGCATATGTTTTAGTCTTTACCCGTGGACTCGATCTCTTCCGGCTTCCTGAAATAATTGGAGCATTCATTCTCGGAGTCCTATTAATCGCAGTTCGCCGCGGGCGAATTTCGTCAAGGGACCCAGGATTCATCTTCACTGCTTCCTTTGGTCTGTTGCCATTCCTTGTTTTCAATCAACAGGTGATCACCGGTCGTTCAATCCAGGCGTTTCACTATGAAATGCTAATCACAAACTATGTTGTTCTCATTGGTTTAGTGATGCTGGTGAAATTGTTGACTTTGACGGTTCGGCCGCGTACTGCCGTTTTGATCGTGCTCCTCTGTATTTCGTGGGCAGCGGTCGAAATCGGTATACCTTCGCCCATCCGCTCGAATAACGACGCGAAGCTCGATCAGATGGTGCCGGTGCTCCGCCGCTTGAATGAATTGGGCTACACGGATGGTACAAGGCAGCAACTACGTGAGCGCGGCGAGACGTCGGCTGTCGTGTTCTCCCCTCAATTCGGAATTTCAAGGCTTCTGCCGACCTGGGCGCCGCAGGGATTGCTCATAGGGACCGGCACTGCTTACTTTCAACCTTTATCTGAAGCGCAACTAAAAGAGTGGATCTATCTACATTTATATTATTGCGGCAAGGACGAAGATTATCTGCGACAGCTTCTCAATGACAAAATCGACGATCCTTTTTTGACTTACTTCGTGAGGAGCACTTTTTTTGGTCCTGAGCGAATCCTGTTGTTTCTTGGTTGGAACTCCAAACCTCCGAGCCAGCCAGAGATTGAGGCTGAAGTGACTCAGTTTGGAAACTTCATGCGTTCTTTGTCGCGCAGTAATGTAGCGATGCGCCCGATAACTTACGTAATCACGGCCGCAGACGGCAATTTCGATTTTTCCCGAATCGATCAGTGGTATGAACGCGGTGAGGGCGAGCGCGTGGGTGATTACGTTCTTTATCGCGTCCGATTGCGAGACTAGCGTTGACGGTTTGATCTCTTTCGACCCCAACCTTGTTCAAAGTTGGTCTTAGTCGGTGGGGCGGCGCTGGCTTTCACGGTTTCTCTGTCGCGAAAGACCACGCCGCCCGGTCGGGGCTGTATGCCGGCTATTTCAGTTGTCTTTTGTACGCTGGCCGAAAACACTTTGCTGCCACGCAGCACTGCCTCATCACCCTTCTTTAGTCCCCATACTAATGCCGCCGCAGACGTGTAGGGAAAGATTAGAGCTCCCGTTGCAACCGCTCCGCCCGCGATAGCGGCAATTCGATTTGTGCCGCTATTCTTGCCGCTTAGAGCGATCGGAATACGAGTACCGTCGACACCAACAACGTATTCCATTTCCCACGCAAGCATCCCGGCACGGCCAAGTGGCTTGGCACTTCTCGCCTTAACAACTCGAGCCCGAGCAACAGCACCTCGCTCGATTACCAACACGTTATCAACGAACACCCTGCGCTTTGCGAGAAACGTGATTGAGTCGCCTGCTTTAACCTTCCCCGAAGAGGTGGCGGTTGCGGTTTCCACCTCGATGAGAGTGCCTTCGGGAATTTCTACTCGCGGAATCTCGGTGAGCTTGGAGTTGACGTCGGGGAGTCCAGGCGGACCATTCGGAACGACCTGCATTACAAGTAGAACTTCGTCCGGAACACCTCTCCGCTTCAAATCACGTAAAACGGGGGGAAACACATCGAAGTTGCATGGCGACGTGAGGATCCTGCTTATAATTATCTGCGGCTTCACCTTATCTTCGACCATGCGAAGCACGTCGTTGTTTCGCAAAAGTCTCGGTGAAGGCTGCGTCTGTGCCTGCACCGCAACGCAGAAAATTACAAGGGAGATTGTAATGAGCAGCCCACACTTCTGTCTCATCATGCTCCTCCGACAAAAAACCTTACCCGCACGCTGTCAGCAACAGATATGCCTTTAGAAACAGTGAGTGTTTTGTTGAATGCTCGTGGGTTTAGGATGCGCTGTTTAGCGACAACTGCTCGCTGGCGAGCAGTTGTCACTTCCGGCTAATGTGACGAGCAGTGTCGGGTTAATGCTCGGTCCCATTTCTATCTGCGTTCTCGCTGCGCGAGAGCAGTTGCATGCCGTTCAGATCTTCCTCTTGTAAAAACCGCACGGCCATCACGCCATACTGTTTCAGCCGGCGATAAAGCTTGCTGCGATCGATTCCCAGTGCGGCTGCGGCGCGCACCTGGTTACCACCAAACTGCTGTAGAACCGACAGAATGTAACGCTTCTCGATCTCTGCGAGGGGAACCGTGTCGTTCATGTAAGCCTGAAGTACTTGCCTGAAGTTATCGACACTCGGTTGCGCATGCGAATTCATGATCTCCGGGGGCAAATCCGCAAGTCCCAATTCGTCTTCGAGACCAATGGCCAGCGCATACTCGATCGTGTTTTCGAGTTCGCGAACGTTGCCGGGCCACGGATACTCGCAAAGAGCACGCATCGCTTCGGCAGTAAATTTTCTCTGTGGTTGTCCATTTCGTTCCGACTTCAGCCGCAGGAAGTGCTCGACCAGCAGTCTCACATCTTCACCACGCGAGCAAAGCTCCGGCACGTGTAACGGCAACACACGCAATCTATAGTAAAGGTCAGGCCGAAAACGACCTTCCGCAACTGCCTGTGCCAGATCGCAGTTGGTCGCGGAGATGATGCGCACGTCGATCGCGATGTTTGCGCGTGCACCGATGCGTCGCACGGTGCGTTCCTGTAAGACGCGCAACAACTTCGCTTGCGCCGAAAGATTCAACGCATCGACTTCGTCGAGGAACAACGTACCGCCGGAAGCTTTTTCAAACAGGCCGCTGCGGTTCTCGTGCGCGCCGGTGAAGGTGCCGCGCTGGTGACCGAAGAGTTCTGCTTCAATCAGTGTTTCGGGAATGGCGGAGCAGTTGATGTCGACGAAAGCGTTACCACGTCTCGGACTCATGTCGTGGATCGCACGCGCGGCAAGTTCTTTGCCGGTTCCGGTAGCGCCGGTGATGAGTACCGAAGCATCCGTTGGTGCAACTCTTTCGATCACGGAAAAGAGTTTTTTCATCACCGGCGATTGGCCGATGAGAGTAGGAGACTTGGAAGTGATAAC
>DATEWS010000250.1:0-16529 GCA_035257785.1 Pyrinomonadaceae bacterium | reverse complement strand
ACCTGCTTTTCCATCCGGCGCGGTATTCCGAAAACCGCGTTGAAGTACGGGACCAGCCGTGCCGCGATAAATGTCGAGCGACCCCGCAGCACCTTTCCATAAAAACATTTACCCCGCCGCATCACGTCGTCCTTAATGTTCCAGGCCAAACGACTCTCGGGATCCTTCTGCACATTACGCGGCATGTGCGCATCGCGACGACCACAAACCGCAACGTAAAGCGATGGTCCAGGACGCCGTGAGTCCGTCAACGCTTCGCAAAATCCGACGTCCTCGATGAAGCGCTCGGCACTATACGCATCCTCGACACGATTCTCAGGATCGCGTCGCCACATGCGATCGCGATGAACCTCAACCTCATCCGGTAGCATGGCCCGATTCTATCAAACTGAATTCAGCGATCAGTCAATCTGAGCAGATCGGTCAGTTAATTTAAGCCCGCTCAAGTTTCCATGATTCGACCTAAGTGTTGTCACAGAAAGCACTAAGTCACTTCTCCGGATTTGGCACAGGCAATGCACAAGAGCCTGCGCCGGTCCTCTGTCGAGGCTCGGGCCGAAACCTCGAAGTTATGGAGATGACAAAGGTGACTGCGACGAAATCAAAACGATTCCTGGTGCTGGCCTTGCTGGCCAGCCTCACACTAGGACCAAACCTCCTGGGCGGCAACCTCATTGCTGGTGCTCAAGCGAAAGCGAATGGTTTGGGCAACGCTAATAACCTGAAGCCAAACAAGGTGGCTTCCGACCTCGGCGATCTCCTCTCGAATAAAAGCGCCGACGTGACGGTCAAGGTAATTCTTCAACTCAACTCAAAGCCGAGTGGTCAACTGAATGCCCTTTTGGCTGCCAACGGCGTCAAGATCCGCAGACACTTCGACAACCTGAACTCTTTTGCCCTCGAATTACCTGGTCGCCTCGTCAACTCTTTGTCATCGTTCCCTGAGGTTTCATTCGTATCTCTCGACAGTGAAGTTAGAACTCTTGGTGGTCACATTGCGCGCACCACCGGTACCGACAACGTCCGCACGATGAGCACTGACGATGAGCTCGACGGAAGCGGAGTTGGAATCGCAATCCTCGATTCAGGAATCTACGGCGCACACTCATCTTTTACTGATACTCAGACCGGCCTTTCGCGAATCGTCGCTAACATCGATTTCACTGGCGAAGGTCGCACCGACGATCCATACGGACACGGAACGCACGTAGCCGCAGCCGCCGGCGGAAACGGAATTGTTTCCAGAGGCGAATACATCGGCATTGCTCCCCGAGCCAAGCTGGTTAACCTGCGCGTTCTGAATTCAACCGGAACCGGATCAGTCTCAAACGTACTCGCCGCTTTCAACTGGCTACTGTCGAACGCCGCAACGTACAACGTTCGCGTTGCGAACCTGAGCCTCGGCATGCCGGCGATCAACTCTTATAAATTCGATCCGCTTTGTGTTGCTGCTCGGATGCTCGTCGATCGTGGCATCGTTGTTGTCGCAGCCGCGGGTAACAATGGAAAAGACAGCGCCGGCCAGAAGATTTACGGGCAAGTGCATTCACCCGGCAACGAGCCTTCGGTTCTTACTGTTGGCGCGGTTGATACGTTTGGAACGGATCAAAGAGGCGACGACACCATCGCAACCTACAGCTCGCGTGGTCCGACGCGCAGTTTCTGGACCGATGAGTTTGGCGTGAAGCATTACGACAATCTCATCAAGCCTGAGATCGCGGCTCCCGGGAACAAGACCATCTTCGCCGAGTCGCCGAACAACTACCTGCTCTTACAGAATCCTTCGCTTGATGCCAGCGTCAGCAATAGTCCGACTCGCAGACAGATGATGCTCAGCGGAACGTCGATGGCGGCGCCACTGGTTTCCGGTGCGGCGGCTCTGATGTTCGAAGCCAATCCGACTCTTACCCCGAATCTGATCAAGACTTTTTTGATGTACACGGCTCAACAGTTGCGCAATTACAACATGTTCGAGCAAGGCGCCGGTGAACTGAACGTTGACGGCGCAGTACGTCTCGCAAAACTGGTTCGCACCAATATCACCAGCTCCACTACACTCGGAGCTTCGCTACTGATTGGTCCGGCTCCCGCTCCGCACACAACTATCCAGACCACGGGTGGTCCATACACGTTCCCGTGGTCCCAGGGCGTCATTGTGGGCCAGAGTTATGTCACTGGTGCGGCACTTATCACGCAGTATCAAAGGGTCTATGCGAAGGGAGTGTTGATTGGTGACGGCGTGCTAATTGGTGACGGCGTGTTGGTCAGTGATGGCGTGTTGGTCAGTGACGGCGTGCTCGTCAGTGACGGCGTGCTCGTCAGTGATGCGGCAATGTTCTCAGTTGGCGTGCTGGTCGGCGATAGCATCGTTGTCAGCGACGGCACGACGATTGGCATTGGCACTACGTTCCTGTCCGTCTCGGATCTTTTCAGAAGCGGTGTTCTCGTCAGCGACGGCATCCTCGTCGGCGATGGAGTGTTGGTCAGCGACGGCGTGCTCGTCTCAGACGGCGTGCTCGTCAGCGAATCAGTGCTCGTTGCTTTCAACGCGATGACGAATGGCGACGCGACGACGAGTATGCCAATTGTGCCCGACGACAATACGAACTATCTCGGTTACTAAACAACGCGAAGGTAGACCAATGTTGCACACGAGCACAGTTTCCGAACTCAACGAGCGCAATCTGTCCACCGCACTCGCGGCAGTCCAGGTTGAGCGCCTGGCTAATAGTGATCGAGCAGAAGTTCTGCAATTTCTGGCCCAACGGCCGATTCACACGGTTGCGATGATGAGTTTGATTCAAGACAACGGCATCGTTAGTCGATTCAATCGCGGCACGTTCTACGGCTGTCGGGATTTGCAAGGACAACTTGAAGGCGTCGCCCTCGTCGGCCATGCGACCTTGATGGAAACAATTTCCGATCGCGCGCTCGCAGCGCTTGCGCAAGTGGCGCGTGAGTGTCCCAGCACTCATTTGATCATGGGTGAGAAAGAGCGTGTCGCTGATTTCTGGAGTCACTATTCTGAGGCCGGCCGTCGTCATCGTTTGGCTTGTCGCGAATGGCTGTTTGAGTTAACACGACCTGGCGACTCTCGCGAAGCAGTAATGGAACTAAGATCAGCGAAGGTCGCCGAGTTGGAACTCGTGATGCCGATTCAGGCGCAGCTCGCATTTATGGAAAGCGGTGTTGACCCGATGGAAGTTGATCCGCACGGATTTCGCGAACGTTGCCTGCGACGTATTGAACAAGGACGAACCTGGGTTGTTGTTGAAAAAGGTGAGTTGATCTTTAAAGCCGACGTGGTCTCGAAGACTGCTGAAGTTAACTATCTCGAGGGCGTATGGCTGCACGAAGATTGTCGTCACAAGAATCTTGGCACGCGCTTCATGTCTGGGCTGATGCGACGCTTGCTTGAGGATACGAGGTCTATCTGCCTGCTGGTAAACGAAACGAATGAGTGGGCACAGGGTTTCTATCGCAAATGCGGTTTTCACTTCCGCGCGACTTACGAAACTATTTTTCTGCCGCGGAAGGAACCAGCGCAAAACTAAACAGGATTGTTAAATCCCCGATCTGTCCTGATAAAGGTTAACTTGACCCTACCTCATCACATGACCCTCGTTGCACCATGGCAAATAAATTCTTTCGGCCATTCCTCTGGGTAATTATTGGATGTGGTAGCCTGGTCTTTCTCTATTCCGCTACACAGGTACGCCTGGCCCAGTTTGACTCCCGATTTGTTCTTCTCGTCGCGGTTGCTCTCCTGCTCACGTCGAAGATCACGATACCGCTGCCGCGCTTGAGTTCGCAGATTTCTGTCTCCGACACATTCGTCTTTCTGGTGCTGCTTCTTTACGGTGCGTCAGCAGCGGTCATCGTTGCGGCACTCGAGGCGTTTCTTTCGTCGTTGCACTTTAGCCGCCGGCGACTGACCGTTGCGTTCAACTGGGCGTCAGCCGCGGTGTCGATACTGATAACCGCCACCGTGCTCGAGTTGATATTCGGCAACGTCGTTGCACTGCGCACCAATCCGGTATCGGCGACTTTCCTGGGCGCTATCTCAACGATGGCGCTGGCACACTACATTTCCAACTCGGGTCTCGTCGCCATCGCCGCGGCACTCAAGACGGACCAACCAATCTTTCAAACCTGGCGCAAGCATTACCTCTGGACTTCGCTGACTTATTTCAGCGGCGCGTGTGCGGCGGGTGTGATCGCCGCGCTCGTACACTTCATCGGCGTGTATGCGTTTGTGATTACACTTCCGATCATCGCCATTACATTTCTGACTTATCGCACTTACCTCAGAAACGTTGAAACGTCAGCAGCCCAGGCGGCGCAGGCCGAAAAACACGTCATAGAACTCTCGCATTACATCTCCGAGCAGGAACGCATCCGCGAGCAGTTTTCGCAAATGGAAAAACTCTCCGCGCTGGGCGAGCTGGCTTCCGGAGTCGCGCACGACTTCAACAACACGCTGGCAGGCATTCTCGGTCGCGCCCAGTTACTCCAACGCACAAACGATCCGGACAAGATCAAGCATGGGCTCGACGTCATCATTAAGACCGCCGAAGACGGCGCGAAGACTGTCAAACGCATTCAAGACTTCGCGCGCCAGCGTCGCGATCACAATTTTGAACTGGTCTCGATCGATCAGGTTTTGCTGGATGCGAGTGAGATTACGCGCCCCCGTTGGAAGAACTGCGCCGAAGCATCAAACATTCACATCATAGTCGATCTGCAAATCGGTTCGAACGCGATGGTGATGGGCGACGATTCGGAGTTGCGCGAAGTGCTGGTCAACATGGTTTTCAACGCCATTGATGCGATGCCCGAAGGTGGAACGCTCACGCTCTCGACGCACACCGACGGCGATTCCGTGATCATCAAGGTGATCGATACGGGTGTGGGAATGTATCCCGAAGTGCGTTCGCGCATCTTCGATCCGTTCTTTACTACCAAGGGTAAAGCTGGTCTCGGTCTCGGTCTGGCAGTGAGTTTCGGCATCATCAGGCGTCATAGCGGCAACATCGAGGTCGAATCAGAGTATGGCAGTGGAACTGAATTTCGCATCACTCTTCCGGTCGCGAAGATTGCTGAAAAAAGTGTGCAGCAAAGTGAATGTGTTGCGCCGGTGTTGCCGGAGATCACCACTCCGACTTGCGAGCAGTCGCACCCGACACGGATGCTCGTAGTTGACGATGAATATTTCGTCAGAGATCTGCTGCGCGATATTCTTGAAGGTGAAAACTGCGACGTTTGTGTCGCGGAGAGCGGAAGCGAAGCATTGTCACTTTTCAAGGAGAAGGAATTTGACGGCGTGTTTACTGACGTCGGCATGCCCGGGATGAGTGGCTGGGAGCTCGCGCGTGAGATCCGGCAGATTAACAAACAAATCCCGATCGCTGTGATTACGGGTTGGGGCGAAGCCGTGGGTTCGCACGAACAGAAAGAGGCGGGCGTCGATTGGGTCGTCGCCAAGCCATTCACCGCTGATCGAATCGCGGACCTTGTGCGTGATATCAACCGCTTGACCGGTTTGAGAAGACAGCAAGTCGTCGCCGCTTAGTAATTACACAGAATAAATCCTGATTTTTATCTGTGTAATCTGTGGTTACTGTTGCTGCCAACGGCGCGATTCACGCTCTGTTCCACCACTTCCAACCGAAACGGCTTCAGCAAGTAATCAACAGCACCGCGACTGATCAAACTCTGCGCCTGTTCCTGATCGCTCAGCCCGGAAATGATGATTACCGGCGTGCCCGGATACATTTCCACAACCCGATTCAGCAGTTCCATACCACTCAAACCCGGCATGGAAACATCCGTCAATACCACATCGAAGCGTTGCGCTTCGAGTAGCGCCAGGGCTTGTTCGGCTGTACCGGCTGTTAGACAGTAATGGTCTGCTGATAACAATTCGCAGAGCGTCTCGCGGATCACGTCGTCGTCATCGACGACCAGGATATCTGCCATAATAGTCCTCCCACACTACTCATAGGCGTCTCCTGGGCGCTACAACGAGACTTCACCTTTGCCGCAACTTGCGAACGTGAGGTCATCTGGTCGCAAATCATAACACGCTTGAGGCAGTATGTTATTCTCTTTGTCGTGAAAGCGACTGTGCGTTTTGTGAGCGATGATTTGTTCCTCGGTATTACTCCCTCGGGTCATGCACTGCCGCTCGATACCGACAGTCAACGATCGTCAGCAGCTTCTCCGGTTGAGTTGCTACTCGTCGCACTTGGCGCGTGTACCGCAACCGACGTGGCCGGTATTCTTAAGAAGAAGCGACAGCACGTAACGAGTTATACCGTTGAGATCACTGGCGAACGTCGTGACGATTACCCGCGACGTTTCACCGCGATGAACGTGCATCACATCCTCACCGGCCGGGCGATCTCGCCGCAAGCCGTGGCTCATGCAATCGAACTCTCCGAAACGAAATACTGTAGCGTCGCAGCAACGCTGCGACCGCAGGTAGAAATCCAATCCAGCTTTGAGATCATCGAAGAGCCAAGAGAAACCCGGGAGTAATTAAGGGAGTGTTAACGAAAGTCATAGCGGCTCCAGCGACAAAACCGCACCAGAAACACAATTCTTTAATTGCCGTATTTGCGGTTTCTGTCCTTCTGTGCGGCTCGTTTACTGCGTCTGCTTACCAGGCAGCCAGTGAAACAACGCTCGCGGCGGTTCGTCGCAGTGATGCCGCCGATCGCGACGCACGAGGAAATCTAAAGAAGCTGGCGCCGGCCGAACACATGCGCCGTGCCGCGGTTTATCTGAGCGTGCGCGCGTTTGCTGAGGCGCGTGCGCACTGGCAAACACTGATCGACAACTACCCGCAGGATCCGCGTGTGCCCGAAGCGATGCTCGGTATCGGGCGCTCTTATTTTCTCGAGAAGGTTTACGACAACGGCTATCGCGTCTTCAATCAGCTGGTCCAGGACTACGGGGGGACCAAAGAAGGCCGCGAGGCGTTGAACTTCAGCGCCGCTTCTCTGCTGCGCATGGGCCGCTTTACTGAATCCGCTGCTCGTTACGCGGAATACGTGGATCGTTTCCCGAACGGCGAACGCATCGATACTGCTCATCTCAACGTGATCGATACGCTGCGTGAAGCAAACAATCCCACAGATGCGCTGCTCTGGGTTAATCGAACGAGGCAGCGATTTGCCGGCAGTGCAGTTGAGACAAACGCGATGTTCGCGGCGCTGCGTCTGTACATTGCTGAGAACCAGTGGTCAGATGCAGTTAACATTGCCGACCAGTTATTGCAGCGATCATTTTCGAAAGCAGTGCAGACGAGTCGTGTTGAAGTTTCATATCTCAGGGCCTTCAGTCTTGAACAAGCCGGCAGAAAAGACGAAGCGTTCACCGCTTATTTGACTGTGCCTGATAGCATCGATTCGTACTACGGCTGGCTTGCGACTCAGCACCTCAACGCGCTCGCTGGACCATCACGCGCCGAGATCGTCGCTAAACGCGAAGCGCGCGTGAATGACGCGATCGATTCAGTCGCTGATGACTATCCGGCGCCGTATCGACAGGCGATACTGAGCGCAGCCAAAGCTCGCAAACTCGATCCACGTTTTATTCTTGCGTTGATTCGCCAGGAAAGTGTTTTCAAGCCGCTCGCAAAATCGCCTGCCGGCGCGCGTGGGTTGTTGCAACTCACGATGGACGCAGCTCAGAAATATGGACCAGGCGCTGGGTTGAATGCGCTGCGTGAGAATCAGCTTTATCAACCGGAGACTTCGATCACGGTCGGCGCGGAGTACATCGAACATCTAGCGACGCTGTTTCCCGGAATGCTCGAACCGATCGCCGCCTCGTACAACGGCGGCGAAGACAACGTCGCGCGCTGGCTGGCACGCGCGAAGCGAAACGATCCGGGCATCTTCACGTCGGAAGTTGGATTCGACGAGACGAAGGGATACGTCCAGAAAGTGATGTCCAACTACCGCGTGTATCGCCGCCTGTACACCGCAGATTTAAACCGCAGATGACGCGAATGAACGACAGATTTAATCCGCGTTATTTGCGTTCACCTGCGGCTGAATTACGGTTCGGGACTGAAGCCTCTCGAATCTTCACGACGCTGCAACGGATAGCGTTCTCGCGGAATCACTCCCAAACGCAGCAACGCTGAGTAGTATTCGTAACGGATCGTTACCTCGCCCGCCGCATTCGAATCAAGCTCCATGTTGACCCAGCGCACGTCGTTGTGAACGTTGCGTCCAATGCCCGTGGCGGCATACTCATCGTCACTCGATTTCGCACTCGCACTCGGTGCGTTCTGACTACGCCCCGCCGATGACTGCGACTCCACCCTGTCTCTCGGGGTCGGATACGGCGGCGTGATTGTCGTTATCGGTCGACTACGCTCCCGGAAGAAGACGGCGGAGATAACACCGAGATTCGCTGTTTGTCCGAGTTTTGCGCCGTACGAATCTCGTTCGTTGGTGAAGTAAAAGCGCCGGGCTCGTTCCGAGCTCATTTGCCAGCCGCTGATTGTTATTGTCTGATACGGCTCGATCACCCATTTGCTCGCATTCCATGCGGACGTGTGGCGCGCATCAATCGTATTAAGTCCATCAACCGAAAGCGCTACAGCCACGCGATCCGGCGAAGAATTGCGCACGCGAAGCTCGTATTCTGCGCCCTCAATCGCTTCGATGTAGGTCCTGCCTCTGGCGTAATATTCAGCCAGTGGACGGCCATTTACCAGCACGTTCAGTTCGAAACCAGGCTGTGGTTTTCTGATCATGCGCTGGCTGGTTGAGTCCTGCGCAACAGCGACACAAAGGCCGATTAGGACCAGCACTAAAACGCTCGGTATCCAGCGAATTTGAGTCATGATTTCCCTCCTGATTCTAAGAACGCTGCGAGCGCAGGGTTCTTGCAAGTGCTAATATGGCCCGCGTCTTGCAAGTCCGGGATATATGTTATGGTAGCTTTTCGGTTGAGTAAAACTGGCAGGAACGCTACAATTGCGCGCCACTCCGGCGAGAAATACCGACAATTGTGGTCACTATCACAAGTGAGGCCTGAGAGCTCATGGAGTATGTCCTAACTGCAACCAAAGAAGAGGCGCGTGCCGGTTCCTATTACGATCGAATCGCGCGGCTCTATGACCTGACCTTCAAAGTCAATGGTTACGGCCGGGCTTTGGACCAATACTTTTCCACTCATCCCCTGCCGGTTTCGCGTGGGGCAAAGATTCTCGATGCGGGCTGCGGCACGGGCCTACTCACTCTCGCTTTACTGCGCGCGATACGTTTTCCCGTCTCGATAACGGCGCTCGATTTGTCGCAGACTTCGGTGGCGGCGGCTCGCAAATCGCTTTACTACAGTCCCGGCCGGAAGCGCGATGTCACATTCACTCAGGGAAATTTGTTGTGTCTTCCGTTTGCTGATGAGTCACTCGATCTCGTTGTGACGTCGGGCGCACTCGAATACGTTCCGCTTGCTGACGGGTTGACGGAGCTCGCGCGCGTGATTGCACCCGGAGGACATTTGCTACACTTGCCGGTACATCCCAGTTTGATCGGCGTGTTTCTCGAGATCTTGTTCCGGTTTAAGAGTCATCCGCCGCAAGAAGTGAAGGATCAGACGGAGCGGCACTTCAGGATCGTGCATCAATATCGCTTCCCGCGACACGAGGCGATCGGCTGGAGCAAGACCGCGATCCTCGCGCAGAAGGTTTAGCTCAGGAGCAGGAGCAGCGAACAGGGCAGGAAGAGCGCCTTTCCTGCTCCTGATTACTGCTCCTGCTCCTATTTTTCCGGCACTAGTCGCAGGATCCGATCGTCGTCCTCTGCCGGCTTCCCTCTTCCATCGCGATTCGAGGTCGAGAAATAAAGATATCCGTCCGGCCCTTCCGCGACCTCGCGAATACGCCCGTAGTTTTTGACGAGGTCTTCCTGGTTTACGACACGCCGCCCATCCAACGTCACTCGAATCAATCGCTCGCCACGCAAACATCCAAAGAAAAAGTTTCCTTTGAACTGCGGAAACACTGACCCGCGATAAAACGCTCCACTCGCAGGCGCGCATGCAGGCGTGTACTCAAGCAACGGTGACTCAAGCCCCGCGGCTGTCTGCTTGTGATGTATCGTGGGCCAACCGTAGTTTTTTCCCTTCTCAACGATGTTGACCTCGTCTCCACCACCTGGACCATCAAAACCGCTTGGTCCATGTTCGGTCTGGAACATCAGATTCGAACCCGGCTGCCAGTCCATGCCCTGCGCGTTGCGATGACCGAGTGTCCAGATCTCCGGGCGCGCGTTCTGCTGGCCCACGAATGGATTGTCCTGCGGCACGGTGCCGTCGTCGTTTAAGCGCAGTGTCTTTCCGGCGAGCGAGTCGAGCTGTTGGGCCAACGTTCGTTGCGTTGCGTCACCAGTTGTGACGTAGAGTTTTCCATCAGGACCAAAACGAATACGACAACCCGCGTGAAACTGCGCGGCCGGCAAGTCTTCAATGATCACTTTGCGATCCACGAATCCCTCGGGCGCCTCACGATAACGAATCACTTGCACCTTTGTGCCGCCACTCGAATACGCATACGACAGGTAAATAAGATGATTAGTGCTGAACTGCGGGTGCAGTGCCACGCTCATCAAGCCAGTCTCACCGGAAGACTCAACATCCGGAACAACAAACAGCGGCTTCGGATTCAGTGTGCCTTTCTCCATCACACGCACGCGACCGGGGCGCTCAGTAAAGATCATGCGACCATCGGGCGCCCAAACGATGGACCACGGCACTTCCAATCCACCTGCGACTTTTTCGATTTTGAAGTTGACTGAACTGACGTTTGCACTTCCCCTGCCCCACTCCCCAGGCGGCGGCTGGTTACAAGCCACCCCAAGCGCCATCAGCAGCGCGATAACGAAGTAAATTTTCATCGTTTTCCCTGTGTGCTCTGTTGTTCCGAGGGGCTAATGCTGAATGTATTCGTGAAGCAACTTGATCTCGTCGCCCTGCTCGCCGACTTCCACGCGCAGCAGGTCGCGCATGGAGAGCATGCCGACCCAGCGCTCGCCATCGACAACCGGAAGGTGACGGCTGCCGATCTGCTCCATCCGTTCGAGGGCCTGGTGGGGTGTTTCGTCACATTGAATGACCGCGCGCAATTCGCTGGTAACTTCACCAACTCTAACCGCGAGAGGATCACGTTTCGCGCACACCACGCGCTTCATGACGTCGCGCTCCGAAAAGACGCCAATCAACCTGCCGCCGTCGTCAACAACACAGACGGCACCAATGTTTCTCTCAGCCATGAACTCAGCCGCTTCCTGCACCGTCGCCGAGGCCTTTGTCGAGTAAGGCGCACGGTTGCGAATCACGTCCCGGATTAGCATCGATTTTGCCTCCTGCTGTGTTGTTAGGGTGTGAGTATTATCAAACACATGAGCGCTAAGCACAATGAAAAATAGGAGGCAGGAGCTGCAAACAGGGGCAGGCTGTTTGAAACCTGCTCCTGCCAACTGCTCCTGCCCCTGTTGTCAGAACAGAGTGGCTTGCGCCGTGGGGCGGCGAAAGGTTGAGCCTGCTGGAGTCTGGTGTGCGCGTTTCTTGTTAAAGCCGAGTCGCTGGCAGTGAATCTTGAATAAACGCTCCGTTGCTTCCCAGTATTGGCCTTTGCCTCGCATGCGTTCGCCGAAGACGCTGGAGTTCAACTTACCGTCGCGCGCTTCGCGAATTCTGTTCAGCACGCGGTCGGCTTTCGTCGGCAACTTCTCACGCAAACGCTCTTCGAAATAAGGAGCAACGTTGCCGGGCAGGCGCAGCATATTGATAAACGCAGACTCCGCGCCCGCTTCTTTCGCTCGTTTCAACAACACGGGAATGTCGGTTGAGAGACCAGGAATAACCGGCGCGATTCCGATGCCGACTCTAATGCCGGCGCTCGCCAGCGCCTCCATCGCATGAAATCTCGCTTCCGGAAGTGGTGCGAACGGCTCGACGGCGCGCGCCGTTTCAACGTCGGTGAAAGGAATCGTGAAAAACACTCCGAGACTCGCGTTTCGCGAGAGTTCCTGAAGCACGTCGATATCTCTGCGGATCAAGGCCGACTTCGTGATCACGCCCACCGGCTGGCGAAACTCAGCACAAACTTCCAAACAACGACGAGTTAGTTTGTACTCGGCTTCGATCGGAATATAAGGATCGGAAGTAAACGAGAAGACGATTTCCGCACCTTTCCACGAAGGCTTCATCAACTCTTTGCGCAGAAGCTCCGGGGCGTTCACCTTCGCGATGATCTTGCGATCGAAGTCGGTGCCGGCGCCGTAACCGAGATACTCGTGCGTCGGCCGGCTAAAGCAGTACGTACAGCCGTGAATACAGCCGCGATAACAGTTGACCGTGTAATCGAAACCAACGTCAGGACTGTTGTTGTGAGTGATGATGTGACGCGTCTCGGTCTCTTCAAACACTTCGAGGGCTGCCTCAGGAGGCTCGCCAATCCACTCGACTGAGTGGCTCAACCACGGATTTGGAGGATTAACTTGCTGCACAAATTGTTATCCACAGATTACACAGATTTGTTTAAAAGCATCTGTGTAATCTGTGGATGGTTTTAAGTCTCGGGGTTATTCGCCGCCATCGATTCGATCGCGTTGAACATAAGAAATACTTGCTGGCCCGGCGAGCCCGAAGTCTCGATCAGGCAGACGTAGTCGTTCGTGACCTCGGAGATGCGACCGGAATAGATCCCGCCCGAGACTGTCTTCACGTCCACCACTTCCCCTTTGAAGCGGCGGAAAAGATTCTCAAGGTGCTGTCCTGGCATTCGTCACTCCGTTTCTCTCATTCGTCCACGTCACAAAAAAGTAGCGGTACTTGTCCGGATCTTCGAGGGTCACAAAACGACCGCCCCAACCTTCGTCAACCGGCGGCAGAACATCCGCTCCATTCGCGATCAGCTTATCGTAAAACTGATCGACATCTTCAACGCCGACGAAGAAGTGAACGCCGCGTCCTCTTCGCAACATCGTCTCAAGGTTTTGCGCAAGCGTGATTCTCAGGTCGCCGCCGCGCAGCCTCGCCATTGGCGGTTCCGAGTCGTTGTTGATCGACTCGACCTCCATGCCGAGGACACCTTCATAAAAAGAAACCGACTCATCCAGACTGTTGACTTCGAGAAACAGCAGATCCAAACCACTAATCATTCGACCTCAAACACTCATCAACACGTAGAGTCCATATCCGCAACTAACAATGACCGTCCAGAAAGCCGCTTCCTGTATTCGGGTGTGACCTTTGAAACGGTTAGTCACCGGCAGTGAATCGTTAACCGCCACCATCGCACTTCGAGCCAGCAACACTCCAAAGCCGACAACAAACACTGCAAGTATCGCGAGCGGCCACAGAAACCACATGAACTGGAAACGAACGAGCAACAACAGAAACAACCCGGCGCTCAAGCAAAGTGCCGCGCTGAGGCAATGTCCCCAAACTCCGACATCTCGCGCGGTCGGACTCGTAACCGGAGTAAAGCCCTGCCGGGTAACTCTCCGACTCGGTCGCACGGCGTCGTAAGAATCACGCAAATGTTTGTCTTTGAGCACGCCATACGCTTCGTTCAAAGACTTCATCCGTTCTTCGCTGCCGCCGAGGTCAGGATGATGCCTCGCCGCCTGCCGTTTGAACTGCCGCTCGATCTCGACCTGGGAGGCCTCCTTGTCGACGCCCAAAACCCCGTAGTAGTCTTTGTTTGAATCGAACTGGCTCATCGCGAATTGCCTGATTCTAGAGGCGCTGTTTTCGTTTGGCAATGTAGCCACGGATTCTCTCTGTGTCCTCTGCGTATCTCTGCGTTCTCTGCGTTTAGGAACTCGTTTTAACGCAGAGACCGCAGAGATACGCGGAGGACGCAGAGAAATCTTCGGATTACGAGGTTATTGCTTGCTCGAAGTCGAGAATCTCTCGAAGGAGTACCCTACTCCCGCAGGACCACTGCGCATCGTTTCCGACGTTTCGCTTTCACTGCCCGCGGGCGCGGCCGCATCGATCATGGGACCATCCGGCAGCGGCAAGAGCACGCTGCTCTACATGCTCGGCGCGCTCGAGCCGCCATCGAGCGGGATCGTCACTTTAAAGGGTCAGAACCCGTTTCTTCTGAACGCCAAACAACTCGCTGCGTTTCGTAACCAACAGATCGGATTTGTGTTTCAGGACCACTGTCTATTGCCGCAGTGCTCGGTCATTGAGAACGTACTGACACCCACCATGGTCTCGACAACGAATGGCGAGCCGAGTAGTCGTGCTACTGAATTACTCAAACAAGTCGGCCTTGCGGAACGTTTGGACCATCGTCCGGCGCAACTGTCAGGCGGAGAGAAGCAACGCGTCGCACTCGCGCGCGCGCTGATCATGAAGCCGCAACTATTGTTGTGTGATGAGCCGACCGGAAATCTCGATCAAAAGTCGGCAGATGTTGTCGCCGATCTGCTGCTCGAAACTCATCGTAACGCTGAAACGATCTTGATTGTCGTAACGCACAGTAAAGAACTCGCCGCTCGTTTTCCCCAACGCTTCGAACTCAGAAACCAGCGTCTCGAACAGGTTTGATGCGTACCACTCAACTCCTAAAACGCAGTCTCACGTATTACTGGCAGACCAATCTGGTGGTGGTGCTGGGGGTGGCGGTTGCTGTTTCGGTGTTGGCGGGCGCTTTGCTCATCGGTGAGTCAGTGCGCGGCAGTCTTCGTGATTTGTCGACGCGGCGCCTTGGTAAGACTGACGATCTGATCTCATCAGCAAACTTCTTTCGCGAGCAGCTTGCCATGGATCTCGGCACGACATGTCCGTTGATCGCAATGAGGGGCGTGGCAGTTTATGAGTCGAGTAAGCGACGCGCAGGTGATGTGAAGGTATACGGCGTTGACGAACGGTTCTGGAAGTTCAATGGCGTTGAAGGCGTCGCAGCGCCGCAGAATGGTGAGGCGCTGGTGAGTGAGAGTCTTGCCAGTGAACTCGGCAGTAGTCCGGGCGGGTCTCTTTTGTTAAGACTGGAGAAGCCTTCGGACATTCCGATCGAGTCGTTGCACGGGCGCAAAGAAGATCCCGGTAAGACGATTCGATTGAAGGTGGCGCGTGTACTTGGTGGGGAGTCGTTGGGAGAGTTTTCACTGCAACCACAGCAGGACGCGGTGCGCGCGGTCTTTGTGTCGCTCAGTTTTTTGCAAAAGGAGTTGGAACAGGAAGGCCGAGTTAACACGATCCTGGTGTCAGGGGCGCAACAGCAATCGATCGCAGCGCTACTCAAAAACAAGGCGACGCTCGAGGATCTTGGGTTGAAGTTACGAGTCATTAACGATCAGCACAGTGTCTCGGTTGAGAGCGCGGGCAAGATCATCAATGAACACGTCGCCACGGCGGTTGCTCAAGCCGCCCACTCGCTTTCGCTGCGAACGGTTCCGGTGCTTTCGTATCTGGCGAATAGTATTAACGATGGTGATCGCTCAACGCCCTATTCGCTCGTTACCGCTTTGGATGATGAGACGCTCGCGAAGTTAGCAAAAGTTCAGACGTCGAAAAACCCGCCGGTCATTCTCAACGATTGGACCGCGCGCGATCTGAACGCGAAGCCGGGCGACACAATCTCACTCGAATATTACGTGTGGCATGAAAACGGGCGCCTGGAGACGAAACGCGCCGATTTCGAACTCGCCGCGATTGTTCCGATTACTGGTCTTGCCGCAGATCGCGAACTTGTTCCGGAGTATCCAGGGATTACTCAGTCGGAAAATCTCTCGGACTGGGATCCGCCGTTTCCAATAGACCTCGGACGTGTGCGTAAAGAAGATGAAGACTACTGGCACCAGTATCGCGCCACGCCGAAAGCGTTTATTCCGTTGAGCGTCGGTCAAAATCTTTGGGGAACACGTTTCGGCAAACTCACGTCGATTCGTGTCGAAACTGAGAGTGTGGATGATTTCGGCGAGAAGTTGCGACAGGCGCTCGATCCGGCGTTGATGGGCATGCAGGTCGTGCCCGTACGCGATCAGAGTCTGGCAGCTTCGCGCGGCGCGACGGATTTTGGTGAGTACTTTTTGTACTTCAGTTTCTTTCTCGTCGTGTCGGCGCTGATGCTTACTACGCTCTTTTTCAAACTCGGGATCGAGCAGCGCGCGCGTGAGGTCGGGTTGTTGCAGGCGTTGGGGTTTTCGAATTCGGGGATTCGAAGACTCTTCCTCGCGGAGGGGATGCTACTGGCGATTGCTGGGAGCTTGCTTGGACTTATTGGAGCGGTGGCGTATGCGGCGTTCCTGATGTACGGGCTGCGAACCTGGTGGGTGGGCGCGGTCGGAACGACGGCATTGACGTTACATATCTCGTGGGTGTGGATGGTTGTCGGTGCGTTGGGAGGCGTCGCCGCCGCGATCGTTTGTATCTTCGTTACTTTGCGAAGGCTGGGGCGTTCATCCACGCGCAGCCTACTCGCCGGATCGCTGGAAGAGGTTTCACGCGGCGGCGCAACGGCGCAACGAGGACGTAATCGCCGCGCCGTT